>JBJEXU010000054.1:0-3440 GCA_051886095.1 Christensenellales bacterium
TTTAGCCTAAAATTAAGCAAAATTTTTAGTAAGAGTAAAACCCTTGAAAGTGCCTTTTTTACTAGGGTTTCAAGGGTTTTTAATAATGGAGCTGGTGACGGGAATCGGACCCGTGACCCCCACCTTACCAAGGTGGTGCTCTACCGCTGAGCCACACCAGCAAATGCTGTTTTTTGATTGAATTTTGCGATAATTTTAAGTGGTAAAAAAGTGCTTTTTATGTTTTACCAAGAACGAGCCCTGAAACCAAAGTGTGTGAGCCCTATGTTTTAAAACTATAGATAAATAAAGGCAATTTGAGAGATAAAAAAATATTTGCTGTCTTTTGCTTTTTGAATTTGACAGCAATTGACAGCAAATATGGTGTTTTTTAATAATTTAGGTGGTTTAAAACTGCCTAAAACTATCTAAAAAGATTTTGAACTTTCATTACGAATTATATATACCAAACAGGAATTATTAAAGTATCTTTATCCAATGCAGATAATTTTTCTTTCATGCAAATAATAGCACCTTGACCTAACTTGATTTCTGCTTTTTTAAGAACATCAAAACTTTTTATCATAGACAATGTTGGATTTGAAGATTTCTTAATTTCAATTGGGTGTAGAAGCCCATTGGATTCAAGAATAATATCAATTTCGTGTTGTTGTTTATCTCTAAAATAATACATATATAATTCTTTACCAGAATTCATATAAGATTTTTTAATTTCAGCAACAATATAATTTTCAAGTATTGCTCCATTGATAGAACTATTTTGTAGAATTTCAGGACTAGAATATTTTGTTAAATAACTTACAAGTCCGGTGTCAAAGAAATATACTTTTGGAGTTTTAACAACTCTTTTTAATAAATTGTTTGAATATGGGTGTAGGTAGAAAATAATTTCAGATTTTTCAAGAATTCCAAGCCACCTTTTAGCTGTATCATCACTTACTTCAACATCAACAGCAATAGAATGTATATTTAATTCTTGTCCAACCCTACAAGCAACAGCACGGATAAAATCCACAAATTGAGTTTCATCTTTAACTGATACATCTTCCTTAACATCACGAGATATATAGGTTTGCAAATAACTTGAATAAAATATATCTCTATTTGTATATTTACCACTTGCAAGTCCAGGCATACCACCTTGCCAAATTCTCTTAAATATTTCATCAACACTAGCAGATTTGTTATTGTGTTCTCTTAACTCTAAACTTTCTAACGATATTTCAAAAGGTTGAAGTTTGTTATTTGCAAATAATTCGTGTTGAGATAGTGAAGACAAATTTAAAATAGCAATTCTTCCTGCTAAACTTTCTTGTGCAAGTTTCATTAGTTTATAGCTTTGTGAACCTGTAAGCCAAAAACTTCCCGGTTCAGCCTCATTATCTATTGCAATTTTAATATAAGAAAATAGTTCGGGAGCATATTGAACTTCATCAATAAGAATTGGCGTTTTGTGAATTTTTAAAAACATTTCAGGGTCTGTTCGAGCCAAATTTCTTTCTTGCAAATCATCTAATGTTACTTTATTTCTATTATTATCTATATGTTCAAGCATTGTGCTTTTACCAACCTGTCTAGGTCCTGTAATTAAAACACAAGAATATTCTCTTATTAAATTAGATACAATATCTTCCATATCTCTCTTAATATAATTCATAAAAATCTCCTTATGACCAAAATACGATACAATCTTATTTTAGTCATTTTTATTTCAAAAGTCAATGTTTTATTGAAAATTTTTATTGTGAACTCAAAAATTATTCAATAGAAATATTAGTTTTCTCCTATTTTTGATGTTCTTTTAGGAGAAAATCTTTTAAATATTTAAGTTAAGGGGTATTTTCTAACAAAAAAGCAAAATATACCCCCTTATACTAGCATATTTTGATTATATCACACCTTAAATCTTTATTTCAAAATTTAGTGACAAAAATATGGTCAACTGGTGACAAATTGTCACCAACTGAACCCGTGACAGTTTGTCACGGATTAAAAAAGATAGCACTAGGAAATAACCTAATGCTATTTTTTATTATTTTAACTTTTTCATCAAATCTAAAATGGTTTGTTTTCCGTCTTGTGAAAGATTGTTATATAAATCTAAAACATTCTTATCTTCTTTGTTATAGTGTTCGCCCATATAAAAGAAATCTTGCGGAGTGATTTCAATCATATTACAAAAATCTAATAGAGTTTTAACTTTCAACTCTATTGTTTGGTTTTCTATTGTTGACATAAATTGAGGATTATATCCTAATTGCAAACTTGCTTCTCTCATAGATAAATTAGCTTTCGTTCTAAAATATCCAATTCTTTTTATAACATCATCATAAGTAATTTTATCCATATCATTTCTCCTTACATATATTTTAATTTAGATATGTAAATTACCTGATTGAGCCATTACAATAAAATTTATAAATTTCTTTAAATTTAATACAATTATTCAATTACTTATGTTATAATAATTGTATGGTTAGTACATTTTGAGTTAATTATTCTCTCAAAACAGATATTTTATACTAGCCACTATATCAATGAGGTGTTATGAAATATTTAGTTTGTTCGTTTTTCGGGCATAGAAAAATTGAGATAACCGAAGAACTTAAACAAAAAATAAAAGAAGTTATTGAAGATTTGATTGTTAAGCACAATGTGTTAACTTTCTTGTTTGGTAGTCGTAGTGATTTTGATTACCTTTGTCATTTGGTGGTTACCAAACTAAAAGAAAAATATCCTAACATTATTAGGAAGTGTTATACTTGCAGAAGTGAAACCTGCACATTAGAAAGCGAACGAGTTTACTGGGAAGAAGTTTATAGTTATTTTCACAAAGAAAAAGTTACTCTACTTGGTGTTGAAGAAGAGGTTGAACATAGAACAAAATATACATCAGGTCGTGCAGGTTATGTAGAACGCAACCAAGCAATGATTAACGATAGCGATTATTGTATCTTTTATTATGATGAAAACTATGAACCCGAAATGCGAAAATACTCTAAACGAAGCATTGGATACTATCAACCAAAATCTGGCACAGCTCTTGCTTATGCTTATGCAAAACAAAAAAGAAAAACTTTGATAAATATAGCCCCAATGTAAAAATTATATGCTATAATAAAATTATTAGGAGAAAAAAGTATGAAAAAGAAACTTATAATGTTTAGTTTAATCTTTGTGTGTTTATTTTCAGTTTTTGCTTTGGCTGGTTGTGGAAATAACAACGATAATGATGCGCCACCGGCACTTACAGGAACAGAAGCAACATTTAAAGATTTTACAAAAGTAGATGATACAACATACTCAATTAAAGTTGCTAATACCACTGAAACTTTTAATTTTAGCAATTCTGTTAGTGTTGCCAAAGATAGAAAATGGCAATTAACTGCCGACATTTATGGTATTGTAGATATTCCAAGTAAAATTGGCACTCTCGATGT
>JBJEXU010000055.1:0-3434 GCA_051886095.1 Christensenellales bacterium
TTTATTCTTTAATATTCCCGCAAGAAAAAAATTCTTAAGAAAGCCAAAACTTGAAGAAAATGATATTACTAATTATGTATCTAGATTAATACTTGCAAATCCTAATATTTCTATTAAATACTCTGCAGATAATAAAATTATTTATCAATCTTTTGGTTCAGGACTTTATGATGCTATTTACTCTATATATGGTAAAAGTATTGTTGATAATATTTTTGAAGTAAATTTTGGCAAGGGTAATTTTAAGTTTAATGGGTATTTAGGTAAGCCTACTTTTTCTAAGCCTAATAGAACTTATCAGACATTAATTATTAATGGAAGATATGTTATTAATCAGACAATTTCAACTTCTATATTTAAGGCATATGAAAATTTCATTATGAAAGGCACTTTTCCTTTCTTTGTGCTTAACTTAACTATTCCTTTAGATAAAGTTGATGTTAATGTTCACCCTAATAAACTTGAAGTAAAATTTGAAGATAGTAATTCTGTATTTGGGTTAGTTTATTCTGAAATTGCTGATATACTTTATTCTGTCAATAACACAAAAAAAGTAGTCTCGAATGATTTGTCTTATGTAGATTCAAGTAAACTTAATGAATTAAGTAAGGACGAGGGATCAGAGTATTCTAAGAACTTTAGTATTCAAAATAATAATGATAATGATGAAATTAAAGAAGTTAATTTATCATCAGGACTTGAATATGAAGTTAATAGAACAGAGCAAGAATTAGAAGAATTTAAGAAAAAAGTTGAAGATTCAGATAAAATATATCCGTATTTTAATTCATCCTCTTTTAATTTTAAAGTTGCACAGAATAAGAATAATCTTATTGAAGATTATGAAAGTGAACATATAGATAATTTAGAAAGTCATCAAACAAATAATAGTAATAATACTATTCAAACAACATTTGTTACTGATAACAATTTTAGAATTGTTGGTACATTATTTGATACTTATATTCTTGTAGAGAAAGACAATAATCTTCTACTCATAGACCAACACGCAGGACATGAAAGACTTTTATTTGATAAATTTTCTTTAGAACTAGATAAAAAGCAGGTTGCAGTTCAACCTCTTATGTTACCTTTTATTCTTGAAACTAATTACACAGAGGCTACTTTTATTAATGATAATTTAACTTTGCTATCACAAATGGGTTTTGAAATTGAAGAATTTGGTTCAAACTCTTTCAAAATATCCTCAACTCCATTACTTTTTGATAACATAAATTTAGATATGTTTTTTGATGAAATTTTATCTGATATTGATAATAAATTAATTCTTTCTAAAAACAATACGTTAAGAGATTATCTTGCTAAAAAGGCTTGCAAGAGTGCGGTAAAAGGCAATATGTCTCTTACTCAAAATGAAATTGATACTCTATTAAAAATGTTAAATACTCTAAATCAAGTTTTGCTTTGTCCTCACGGTAGACCAATTATTGTTGAAGTTTCTAAGAAAGATATTGAGAAATGGTTTAAGAGGATTGTATAATGTATGATGCAATTATAATCTTTGGTGCAACTGCTACAGGTAAAACAAAGATTTCTATAGAACTTGCCAAAGAACTAAAGACTGAAATAATTAATGCCGATAGTATGTATATTTACAAAGATTTAAATATTGGAACCGCGAAACCTGATGAATTAGAGATGGATGGCATTAAACATCATTTGATTGACTTTGTTGAAAGTAATCTAAATTATAATGTAGTTGATTATAGAAATGATGTAGTTATCGTTTTAAAACATTTTAAAGATAAAAATCTTATCCCAATAATTGTTGGTGGAACAGGCTTTTATATAGATAGTTTAATAACTAATTATTCATATGGTAATGCATCTCACTCGGAAGAATTAAGAAAAGAACTTAACGAACAACTTGAAAAATTTGGTAAAGAATTTTTATATAACAAATTAAAACAAATTGACCCAAATACCGCTTCGAAACTTCATATTAATGATACAATTAGAATTATTCGAGCATTAGAAATAAATATTTTATCTGGTAATAAATTAAGTATTTCTAATAATGAAGAGCTTTTAATAAAAAATCCTCTTTTAATTGGACTTAATATGCCTAGAGATGTTCTTTATAACAGAATTAATCAAAGAGTGGATTTGATGATTAGTAATGGCCTTATAAATGAAGTCATAGACTTATATAACAAGGGGTTAACACCATTAAACTCTCAGTCAATGAAAGGAATTGGATACAAAGAACTAGTAGATTATATTGAAGGAAAATGCACTCTTGATTTTGCTATTGATAAAATTAAACAACACACTAGAAATTATGCAAAAAGGCAAATCACTTGGTTTAAAAAATACAATAATGCTCATTGGTTTGATTCTCAAAATGATATAAATATAGTTAATAGTATTATAGAATTATTTAAAAAAGAGAATATTACTTGATTTGTAATATTCTCTTTTTATAAATTTTATTGTTATTTAAAATTTTCTAACTAGACCGACAACTTTTCCAATAATCTGAACATCATCAACAATTATAGGGGACATAGTATCATTTTCTGGTTGTAATCTATAATGACCATTTTCCTTATAAAAACGCTTAATTGTAGCACTATCTTCAATTAATGCTGCAACAATATCGCCATTATCAGCATATGATTGTTGTTTTAAAACAATTTTATCTCCATCATAAATGCCTGCATTTATCATACTATCGCCTTTGGCTGTTAGCATAAATAGGTCATCGCCTTTAAATAATGTTGGAGATACCATAAAATATTCTTCATTGGTTTGAATTGCTAAAATAGGTTCACCACAAGTAACCGTACCAAGAACAGGAATTCTAGTTAAATTTTCACTATTTTCAGTAATTGTATTTATGGAACAAATATCATTATTAACAATTTCTAATGCTCGATTTTTATTAGGATTTTTCTTAATCTTATTAGAATTTTCTAATTTATTTAAATAATAAAATATAGTGCTAGTTGAACTAACTTTAATGGCTTTGCACATCTCTCTTATTGTAGGGGGAAAACCATTTTCATTTTGATAATTCTTTATATAATCAAGTAATTGTTCTTCTTTAGAATACTTAGGCATATTTATTCTCCTTAGATTTAATTAGTAATATAATATCACGTAATTTATATTAAGTCAAACATTTGTTCTAAGTTTTTAAGTATTTTTTGTTTCTCTAAATTTAACTTGTTGAGCAGCATTTCTTCTAATATCATCAGATATAGCAGCATAATGTTTTCGAGTGGTATTAACATCTTTATGTCCTAAAACATCGGCTACTATATAAATATCTTTAGTCTCTCTATATAGATTTGTACCAAATGTACTTCTGAGTTTATGGGGTGTTATCTTCTTTAGAGGATTAACAATGTGACTATATTTTTTAACTAGTTTTTCTACAGCCCTTACAGAAATTCGTTTATTCTGTAAAC
>JBJEXU010000056.1:0-1466 GCA_051886095.1 Christensenellales bacterium
CTTGTTGCGACATTAATAAAAACAGGCAAAAAAGATATTTTGACGGATGAAAAACGTCAAGAACAAGTTGAATATTTATCACAAGATGAAAGAGTTTATCTTGAAGAAGATTTTAATTGCGATGGGTTATTAGTAAAAAGTGATACGGGATATGAACTTGGCGAATTGTCACAATCAGTTAGCGAAAAAATACTTGATAGAACGGATAATGTTGAAAATCTGTATGTAAAAGTATTAGAAACTGATTTGGATGACAATTTGAAAACAAAAGTAAAATTAAAAATATACTTTTAACACATACACTCAATCTTAATCGATTGAGTGTTTTATTTTTGAAATCCATAATTTTGGATTTCAACATATTTCAACTTAAAAACTTTGTCAAAAGTCCAACACTTTATAAAACTTTATGTTATAATAAACACATATAAAGGAGTTTTGTTTATGAAGATACAAGGAACACCTGAAGAAATAGAACAAGCTAAAAACTGGTGGGCAGACCAAAAAAAGAGAATTGACGAAGAATATAAGGAAGCCAAAAAGAAAGATAAAAATGCTAAAAAAGACACTTCTCTTGTTAGTCCTGAAAACAAAGAAAGAACTTATCGCAGACACGAGGTTAGTTTTTCACAAATCAAAGGAGATAAAAGTCAAAAGTATTTAGATAACTATCTTGCAAAACATAGTTCACAAGAAGATTATTGGAAAAAACAACTTGATGACGAACTAACAAAGAAAGTTATGTACAGAGCAATCTATCGTTTTGAAGGCAACGATAGAGAAATTTTGCTTATGTTTATGCAAAATATAACACAAAGAGAAATTGCTGAAAAACTTGGAATTTCTGCAAGTGCTGTTAGTCAAAGACTAAAAGTTCTTAAAGAAGATTATAGAATTATGCTTTGCAACGACTATGAATTTAAGAAAACTAAACAATTTAGAGATTTGAAATGGGAAAGCAAAAAAGCATTTAACAAATGTATTGAAGAAATTAGAAGAACTGGAAAGTTTATTATAAATCTTAATGATGTGCTAGACCTTATACAAGAAGTTAAAAAAATCATCAAGAAAACCATTAGCACAGGTGCAGATAAAAATATCAAGCAAAAGTTGTCTCAAAAGATTGATTACTCTAACCTAGATGATAATTGGATTAAGCAAACAAACAAAGTATTTGCAGATTATGGAATTGAAGCTCATTTTGAGAACTTAAAAACCTTTAAAGGCAATTTCTTACAAGTTGTTAAAATGGTTGAAGATTTTGTTGAAGAACTGCAAGAAAAGGCACTAAAAAAACAAAATTAAAAGAAAATTTTAACAAAAACTCAATTTTGCCTTAATTTTTACTCAAAAATTGTCCTTATATATAGAGGGAGTAAATACATAGCGATTTAGAACTACCAAACAAGGTAGTTCTTTTTGCTGGCTAAACAAAGAAAAATATTACTCTAACAAAAGAAAAAATA
>JBJEXU010000056.1:1566-3390 GCA_051886095.1 Christensenellales bacterium
TAAAGAAAAGCACCATTACTCATTGCCCCTTTAATTGAATAGAAAAAACTTAAAAGAAATCTAAACCACCGAGATTTCTTTTTTGTTGTGTAAAAAAATTAAACAAAAAGGAGGACTTTATCAAAAAAATCACCACACTACTACAACTTAATAACAAACCACAAAACAAAAATCTAAAAACACAGGAGTAAAAAATGAAAAATAAACAACAAGACAAAATTAAAACTCAACACACTTTACGAATTTACTCACAAGATGACTTAAACACCTTGCAAAGTTCTTACGACCTTACCCGTGAAGGATTTAAAGACCAATCGGAGTTTATTCGTTATTGTGTTGTTCTAGGAGCAGAAAAACTTATGGGCGACAAGAAAATTGACCAAAGATTAAACCTAGACGAAATTAAAGAGACCTTAAAACAAATCAATACAAAACTTGAAAACATTGGTGGCAATATGCAAGTTGATGAAAACGAACGAAAAGTTGATACCTTACTTATTCAAAGACTTTGCAACTATATGTCAAAAATCTTATTTGACAACTATGACAATGCAAATGGCGAATTGCTTGATGGATTATTTTATCTTAAAGGCGAAAAGTTAGATATTATGAGGGAGTTAGATGGAAGACAAAAACAATCTAGTTAATTTCTTTGTAAATTATTACAATCCAAAAAATAGTTCTGACGAAGCTATTGAAAATCGAAAATATTATTCTTCAAACAAAGCAAAAGATTATATCAACTATATCTCAACAGGTATAGCAGATATGAAGAAAATGGACTATGTTGCATATATGAAAGATAAAGAAAAGTCGTATGGATTATTCAATCAAGATGGGTTGATTTCTAATGAATATACAAAAGGTTTAAGAGAACGATTGCGAGTAACAAAATCTGTTATTTGGGATAGTTTAATAACCTTTGAAGAAAAGTTTGGCAAAACTTGGTGCAATTCTTTTGAACAAGCATACGAGTTGTTAAAAACCGAAATACCCAATTTTTTCAAACGAGCAGGACTAAATCCAGATAATATTGAGTGGTTTGCAGGACTTCACGAGAACACCGATAACAGACATATTCATCTTTGCTTTTTTGAAAAAGAGCCACAAAGAATTCGCCCACGAAAGAAAGGTAAATACTTTTCAATAGGCAAACTACCACTCCCTGCGATATTAGAATGCAAAGCAAATTTGGAGCTCTCTGCGACCGATTATAAGGCACGAATGAGAGCTAAACGACTTCTTATAGAAGAACATACCAAAGAGAGATTAAGACAAAAATCTGGGCTTGTTTTACAATCCAAATTATTATCTCTTGCAGAGCATTTTCCACAATCTGGACACTTATATTATCACAGCGAAAATATGACAAGTTTAAGACCTGAAATAGATAGCATTACAAACTATCTAATCAAGAAGAATTTTGAACTACAATGTGCATTTGCTGACTTCAAAGACCTAGCAAAAGAAAAGGACGAAAAGTTTGCGCATTACTGCAAAAGAAATAAAGTCAAACAGCCATATTCTTTTGAAAAGAAATATACCCAAGACATTTATCGCAGGATTGGAAATAAGGTAATAATTGCTGCTCTAAATATTAGAGATAGCAATGCAAAAAGATTAAAACTAAACGCACAAATCAAATCGCAAAAATATGCACAAAAGAAAGGTCTATTTGACCAAATTGTTGAATGTATGGAAATCTCAAAAAAGGTGGATTTTGAGATTATGAAAGCATTTCAAGATTATATGGAAAAACTTGAAAGCATTAGGTATAGTCAACTTGTAGAACAGCGAGAAGACCAAGCCGAAATGTAGGTTTTT
>JBJEXU010000057.1:0-12511 GCA_051886095.1 Christensenellales bacterium
CAGAATTTCTTTTTCAGTACTTTTTTCCATAGTATCTTGAGGACAATTTTCTTCATTAGGTATAAGGTCAAAAAGTATCAACTCATTGCCCTCACTATCAATATTCAAAGGCTCGTCCAAAGACACTATTTGTTTTTGTTTGCTTATCTTTCTAAGATACATTAGTATTTCATTCTCAATACACTTAGAGGCATAAGTTGCAAGTTTAATGTTTTTATTACTTTTATATGTATTGACCGCTTTAATAAGTCCTAAACTTCCAATACTAATCAGATCCTCCACATCAAGTTCACTATTACTAAATTTCTTTGCCACATAAACCACAAGCCTTAAGTTATGTTCAATTAGTTTTTGTTTGGCAAAATTATCTCCACTATCAAGCAATTCAATATATTTTTTTTCTTCATCTTCATCTAGAGTTACTGGCAAAGCCTCACCATTACACAAATATAATAAGATATTGTCTTCGTCTAAATTTAGTCTTTGAAAAATTTGTTTTAATCTTTTTAATAATTTTTTCATTATTCCCCCTTCACAAATTGTTTATGTAAAATACAATCATAATTATCAAAATTTTTCATTGCCACAACAAGTCTTGGACTATTGTAATTACAACCATTAACAATAATCCTATCAATTTCAAATGATAAATATTTATCTTTTTTCCCAATTCCCGCTATATCAATATAACTAATTTTTTTTAGGTCACTAATCTCATTTTTCTTAAACATTACATCAGTTAAATTAATATTTTTATACAGTTTTAAAAATAGATTAATTGATATAATATTAACCCCCTTATCATCATAAATTATGTTATTTCCACTATCATAAAATCCAGTAGTTTTTGCACAACTTTCACCATCAATAAGAGTGATATCATACATAAAATTAGAATTTTTTAATTTTGTTTTTATAAACCAAATAATTTTACACATTAATTTAATAATTAATAATAAAATTAATATAAATACTCCCATAGGAAATTCAAATGAGAACATAATTAAATTAGTTGAATTATATTTAATTCCAAGTAAGTTTATAAGCCCAAAACAAACTCCACCCATTAGAAATGTATATGTCATAAATAGAGAATAAATGCCTAGAAAATTTTTAATTTTTTTAAACTTTTTTATGCACATTACTAGTATTATTGAAACCAAAAATCTATATCCAAATAACAGAAATTTGTTAAAATAAAGATATGGTAAAAATATAGAAAATATTGTCCCTAAGATGCAAACCAAACACTTATTAAGTACACTTATTTTTACACCTAAGGTAATATCTATAAATTTTAAGATTATGTAATTCATAACCACATTGTCTAATATCACATACTCAATATATAGTTCCATACATTTCCCCCAACTATATAATTATTAAATAGAATATCAACAAATTAAATTTTTCTAAAATATTCTCTATTAAATTTAAGTAGAAAAAAAAGAGAATTAACACGAATAAATGTTAATTCTCTAAAAATTAATTTTAATTAAAATCTCGATTTTAATTTCTTAATAAATGATGGTATATCACTATCATCAATTTCTATTCTACTAGAAGGAATGTTCTTCTCGTCCTCAATTTCGTGCTCCTTCTGCTGTTCTGTTTTTTCTACAGTTTGACTAGCACTATCGTGCTCAACAGTATGAACATTAGTAACTATATTTCTCTTAACCTCTTGCTTCATATCTTCGGCAACAGTTGCACCGCTAAAACCAGTTGCAATAACTGTAATTTCAACTTCATCTTCCATTTTAGGGTCAATTCCACTACCAAATATAATATTACAAGATGGGTCAACAACTTCCTTAACTAGGTCTGCAGACTCATATACCTCATCAAGAGTTAAGTTAGTTGAACCTTTGATATTAAGAATAATTCCAGTAGCACCTTCAATAGTAGTTTCAAGAAGCGGACTAGAAACAGCCTGTCTAACAGCCTCTATAGTTCTATTCTCACCCTTGCCTCTACCAAGACCCATATGAGCAAGACCTTTATTCTTCATAACAGCCTTAACATCGGCAAAGTCAAGGTTAATAAGACTTGAGGTTACAATCAAATCACTAATTCCTTGAATACCCTGTCTTAATACATCATCTGCAGTTTTAAACGCTTCAATTATTGGTGTATTCTTAGGAACAATAGTTAATAATTTATCGTTAGGAATTACTACTAATGTATCAACAACCCCTCTTAGTTCCTTAATACCATTCTCAGCATTCTCCATACGTTTTCTGCCTTCAAATCTAAAAGGTTTAGTGACAACAGCAATAGTCAAAATACCCATTTCTTTAGCAATACTTGCAACAATAGGTGCTGCTCCCGTTCCAGTTCCACCGCCCATACCTGCAGTAACAAAAACAAGGTCGGTATCTTTCAAAATTTCTTCGATTAACGCTCTACTTTCTTCCGCTGCTTTCCTACCGATTTCAGGGTCAGCACCAGCACCAAGACCTCTAGTCAACTTCTCACCAATCTGAAGTCTACTAGGTGCTTTGCTCATAAGCAATGCTTGTTTATCCGTATTAATAGCAACAAATTGTGCACTAGTAATTCCTGCATATATCATTCTATTAACAGCGTTATTACCGCCACCGCCAATTCCAATTACCTTGATTTTGCAAATTGGTGTGCTTTCATCAAGTTCGTCATTTTGAATATCATCTACATAATCCATAAAAATTCTCCTATTTATACAAATTTATTGCCATATTTAATAAACTAATTGAACTAGATAAATCTGGTCTATTATAAATCAAAGCCTTAGGGGCTACTTTAATCACTTTTCTATCAAATTCTCGTCTAAAATAATCACTTATTCCTTCAAGGAAGTTAAGCCCGCCACCTGTGATTGTAATTGGGATATAATCGGGAAGTTGCATTTCAAAACTATCAATACATTTCTTAATTCCCTCAACAATTTTATCCACTCTTGCTAAAATTATTTCATTAACATTCTTAATACTAAATTTTCTACCAGAACTTATTTCATAAGACTCTACACCAGTTGGTTTTAGCGTAAGGATTGCTTTTCTTTTTAATTCTTCCGCTTCATCAAAAGAAATTTCAAGCACTCTAGATAAATCAGCAGTTATAAATCCGCCTCCGAGAGAAAAACTCTTAAGTTCTTTCAGTCCACTACCTAAAACCAATGCTACACTGGTTGTTATGTAACCACAATCAACAATAATTGCCCCTTCATATCTTTTATGCTCATCAATAAGATATATACACTCTGCAAGCGAGTTGGAAATAAAATCGTAGTTTTTAACACCCAAATCATTAAGAATACCTGAAATTAGTAGTTTAAAACCATTATCTACAAGAACATAACCAGTTCTTGCTTGCAACTTAGTAGCAATAACTCCCGTTGGGTCATTCATTTTATTCTCATCATTTATAATATAAAATAAAGGAGATTTGTTAATAACTGTATGTGTTTTATATGGATTTTCTTCCATATCTTCAAGAAATAGATTATCTATAATTTTCGGAGTTATTTTAGTTTTTTTAACAAAAGTCTTAGTAAGCATAGCATCGTAAACAAAACAAAATTCGGCAGGAACACCTACATAAATATTGTCTATCTTGCACTCAAGTTCCATTTCAACAGCATTTAGTGCATCTGCAATAGCAACACTAAGATTATTAGGTTCTAGAAATTCACCCTTAGAAAATCCCGCATAGTCACTATCTACACTTGCTACCAATCTAAACGATTTGTTTACATCACCAACGCCCGAGAGTATTGTAATCTTGGAAGAACCAAAATCTATTACAGTAGTTAAGTTTTTAATCATTCTTTATCCTATATTTGGGAACGAAAATTATAGTTGTTGTAAATAAACTATTAAATTTTCCCTTAAATAAAGTATATTATTAATTCAAAATATTGTCAAATTATATAAAGCAAAAAAAGCCAAATATTATTAAGAACTAAAATATTTAGTATTCTTATAAATATCGGCTTAATTTTTTTAATATAATTACCATATTTCTCTTGCATAAATTTGACCTAATTCGGTTTCAAAAACCTCAATAGTGCAACTAACCACTCCATCGTTATGAAGAGTATTATATCTAGCAAAAGCAAGTAATAATTTATCTGTTGTAAAGTTCTCAAAATTTTTAATTTTCAAAACCATTCCATTTCTAGTTTGCATATTAATTTCACTTGTACTTCCTTGCGAAATTACATCAATGCATTTAAAAACTCCTTTGCTAGTTGTAGGAGTATAACTAGTCTCTCTTAAGGAATAAGAAAGTGTTGTAAGCAAATTCTTAATATAATTAGAACCAACATTCTCACCCACAACAAAATCTTTAAGATTTAACGATAAACTTTCAAAAGTAACTCTTATAGGCTTAGTACCAAGGTCACCCTCAGAGCCAGCAAATATGCTATCATTACTAAGAGAGAGTACCTTGCCCCTTTCATCAAGAATTGCATATTCTGTATCAGATAACTTAACCGCATAAAGACTTTCCCTTTCTGCACTATGTATAACTAATTTATTTGGAAATTTAGTTTCAATACTTACAACTCTTAGATATGGAAAATCTTTTTCTAATTTAGTTGAAAGTTCATCTTTTTTAATAAGGAAAATACTTTGACCTTTAGATATTTCATCTGCAATTTCATAATCTTTAACAGATTGTAATTCATATTTAGTTGTTAGCCAATTAACACTAACACTTTGCAAAGTAAAAAGAGTGCTGTTAATTACTATCAGTACTGTCAAAAACGCTAATACACATAAAATTACAATTAGTCTTTTGCTTTTCATTTTGCCTCTAAAAGAAAAATAAATGTAGACTTTTCTTAATTTTGTCTACACTTATTTTAACAAAAGATAATATTTTTCACAACAATTTTATTAAAACTATTTATTACATCTTTTAATTTCTGCATTCAATTTACATAAATCTTCTTCTATTGACAGATATCCCCTATCAATATGATAGATATCTTCTACTGTGGTATATCCCTCCGCTGTAAGTCCAGCAAGCACAAGTCCCGCTCCGCCTCTTAGGTCAGTAGCCACAACATTTGCTCCGTATAGTTTTTCCACTCCATTTATAATTGCCATTCTATCTTTGAGTGTAATGTTTGCCCCCATTCGACTAAGTTCATTGCAAATTTTAAATCTACTTTCATATAAATTTTCAATTACAATACTCGTTCCATTACTTATAGTTTGCATTGCAAGAATTTGGTTCTGCAAATCTGTTGGAAATCCAGGATATGGTTGTGTATCAATAGTAGAAATACTTTTTAACTTACCATTAGATTTAATCTCAATTCCATTGTTTTCAAAATTTAACTCCACTCCGCTTTGTCTAAGTTTATTTATAAGTGCTACATTATGCTCTTTACTAGCACCCTCAAGTCTTATATTACCACCACACATAGCACAAGCAATTAAATATGTACCTACTACAATTCTATCTTTTATAGGCGTATACTCACAAGAATTGAAATTTTCAACACCTTCTATAATTATTGTACTTCCACCAGCGCCCTTAACTTTAGCCCCCATACTATTTAAAAAATTCTGCAAATCTTCAATTTCTGGTTCTTTGGCTGCATTATAAATAGTTGTAACTCCTTTAAGAGTAACACTAGCCATAATTATATTTTCAGTAGCCCCCACAGACGGAAAATCTAGGTGAACTTCTCCCGCCTGCATATTTCTACCATCACAAAAAATATACCCGTGTTTTTCTTCTATTTTGACATTTAAACATTTAAGTCCTTTAATATGTAAATCTATTGGCCTGTTGCCAATATTGCAACCGCCGGGATAGGCAACTTTTGCCATTCTAAACCTACTAAGCAAAGGTCCCAACATAAATATGCTAGACCTAACCTTTTTAGTAAATTCATCTTTTAAAGTAAATTTATCTGCATTAGCAGAATTAATAACTAGAACATCATCGGAGAACTGAACTTGACAACCAAGAGTTTCGAGCATCTGCGCCATCAATTTTACATCAGAAAATTTAGCAACTTTATTAACAATAACTTCCTTGCCACTAATTATGCTACCAGCAAGAATAGGTAGGAGTGCATTTTTAGCAGTAACCACTTGAAGAGAGCCATTCAGTTCTCTTCCGCCATTTATATACAAAGTTTCCATATATACACCTTAACTAACTTTTAGGTTATTTTGTTTAAAGAATTTAAGCAATTAAGTATAATTGCTCTACTCCATAGTATGGAAATTTAACCCTTAATGTGACACTCCGACTTTATAATAACTACACACTCCTTAACACAAAGAAAAATCATATAAACAATATGTTTTATCGTTACTACATATTTTTTTATATGATTTTTTTTAAAATTAAGTTCGGTCTTTTAGAAATCACTTATTTTTAACTTGAAATTTTTAACGATAATTAAAGCAGAAACATATAATACCACAAAATCAGAGCATTTAATATTCTCAACATATAACATTTAAACACAAAAATACAACTAGGACAAAGTCTAAATTTTTGGCGTATTACAAAAAAAGAACCTATCTCTTTAAGGTAACATAATAGTTACTTAAATTTAAAGGTTCTTTTTATATTTTAATCCATATAAATATAACTACTAAAATAGCAATCAACAAATGAGTTTTCCATCTGAGGATTTACAATAAACGAATTATTCTTAAACCCTTCAGCAAAAGCAAATTTAAGCGATTCAATAGATTTTTCATTTGAATTGAAAACATTAGTTACATCTTCACAAATTTTTATTATCAAATCGTCATCTTTTATATTTAAATCTTCAAAAATCCCCATTTGCTCACAACAATTTTGTACTGCGTCCAAAGTAATATCTTCTAAATTTATTTCATTAGAATTTGACGCCAAATCTCTATTATTCTTTTTCTTTTTCCCAAACCAAGAAAAGATATTTCCTAAATTAATTTGCATATTTTTCTCCTTTATTCCTCTATCCAATTAGCTATTAATACTACATTTGCATCTAATTCGCTTGTATCTGTAATTTCTTTATCTTCTGATGAAATAACACCATTGGTGCTTGTCCACCAGCCATTGAAAGTGTATCCAATTCTGCTTAGAACAGGCAAATTGACTACTTGACCTTTTTGTATATAGAAATATGTTTCAATACTTTCATCGCCTTCGTAACCATTCAAATCAAGCGTAATCCACAAATATTCACAATCTATATTGTTTATTTTTTTATCTAAGAAATCTCTTAAAATTTTTACCGCTTGTGACTTTTCATATTTATATCCTAAACCAGCCAAAGTTAATTGTTCTGTAGTTAGGCTATCGTAAGAATTAACGATTAAATCTACATCTAATTCATCAATTTTTCCATCTCGATTTACATCTCCATATTGATATTTCAAAGGAAGAGTTAGTTCGTTTTTAGCATCCATTATGTAATCGGAAATTAAGTTATAATCTCTAATATCTATAATTCCATTTAAATCCACATCTGCCCTTGCAATGTAATCGGTAGGAAATTCAGCAACTTTTAAATACATTTGTCGTACATGTCCCAAATCTCTAGTATTAATATCGCCATCTAAGTTTACATCTCCCCAATTATCTGTAGCAATTGGTGTCAAGTTGCCTGAAATTAAATCATTTATCCACTCAACTTCACTCTTTCTATAATTAACTTTATGTTCGCAATACAATTCATACGTAGATTTACTCTTTTCTGTTTCTCCTTGAGAGCCATTTAAATCGCTTAGAGAAATAAGATTAGTCCAATTAACTTCGCCTCTATATCTCCACTGAATATGTGTGTCACTAACATTAAATTCAACTTCTCTGCCATCTAAACCATTTTCACCCTTTATACTCTCTAGCCATTCTTCGTAAGTTCCCTCGAATCCTGACTCTAATGCAAGAGCATATACTTCTTTAATTCTGGCTTCTTTATCACTGATGTTATCGTTATTAAAATTACACCCACCAAGTAGGAATGCTCCACCTATACAAAGCCCTGCTGTCGCAAGCGCAGTGATTATTTTACTTTTCTTTTTCATTTTGTTCTCCCCTTTTTGTTTCACACACTTTTGATTATCCTTAGTATACCCCTGAAGCAATTACTCAAAGGTTTTAATAGAGTTAATAAGAATAAAAACTTAGTGCTTAGAATATTATAAATCTTAGTATACTAAGATGTCAAATATTTTTTGTGAAAATTGGTATACTAAGAATTAATGAACTATTTTGCACAAAATTTAAAAAGTTTAAGAAAAGAGAAAAACTTAACTCAGCCAGAACTCGCCAAAGCACTTCATATAAGCAATGGAATGATATCTTTTTGGGAGAATGAGAAATACGAGCCCACAGCAACCAATATAATTGCAGTTGCTGAATTTTTTGATATTTCAATAGATGATTTGCTTTTAACCAAATTGCTTTAAAAAAATGTCAACACAATGTTGACATTTTTTTAACTTAAATATTTATCGGTTCGCTTTTTTCTTAGGTTTAAAATCAAAAATAAAAGATTTTTTATTTTCAAAATTCACGCCATTTTCCGACATATTTGACACATTACAAAGTATTCCAATCGCACCCATAAATACAGATAGAGATGTACCTCCCGCACTTATAAATGGCATTGGTATTCCCGTTGGTGGAATTGAGCCTGTAACAACTGCAATGTTTATAAGTAATTGAATTGCGATTACTGCAGTTATTCCACTAGCAAGATATGTTCCAAGTCTATCCTTAGCATTAAGAGCAATCTTAATTCCTATAGCGATTACTACAACAAAGATACTTAAAATAAACACAGCACCAACAAAGCCCAGTTCTTCTCCAATTATTGCAAAAATGAAATCACTTTCACTAAAAGGCAAGAACAAATATTTTTGCCTACTATTAAAAAGTCCTACTCCAAATAGCCCACCTGCACCAAGCGAATAAAGAGATTGAATTAATTGATATCCCTCTTCTTTTGGATTAGCCCAAGGATTTATAAAAGCCATCAGCCTATCTAACCTATAAGGTTCTATGACAATCAGTAAAACAACTAATGCAAGTGCAGGAATAGCAAGTATCATAAAATGTTTAAAACTCATACCCCCAACAATAAGCATCACAATCATAACCATACCGATACACATAGTAACACTCATATTAGGTTCAAGAATAACAAGTAGACATATTATTCCTCCAGAAATAAGTATTGGAAGAATACCTTTAAATGTTTTTGTTTTCTCATAATTTTTAGAAAGATAACAAGCAGAGAAAATTACAAAACCAAATTTAGCAACCTCACTACTTTGTAGATTTAAACTTGCCAACCCAATCCAACGCCTTGCTCCATTAGCAGATATTCCAATGCCCGGAACAAATACAAGAGCAAGCAAAATTACAGAAATTATAATTACCCAATATCGTAACTTATAATATTTGTGATAATTAAATTTATAAGCAAAAATAAAAAGAATTATTCCTAAGGCAAATCCAAATAATTGTTTCTTAACAAAATGAAACTCATCACCATAAAGCACTCCACTAGAATATGAACTTGCGCTATAAATCATTACAATTCCAAATAAACATAGAAAAGTAACAAGAGTTATAAGTAGAATGTTTCTGCTTTTAGCCTTTGGCATTTAAATACCCCTTAACAATTTTAGCAAAATAATCACCTCTTTCTTCATACCCACTAAACTCATCAAAACTAGCACAAGCAGGTGACAAAAGAACTACATTATTCTCTTTTGCACTCTCACAAGCCATAATTACCGCATCTTTAAAAACTTTACAACATTTTATATTAGTAAAACCATTTTTGCTTGCACTTTTAACAATTTTTTTTCTTGCACCACCAAAAGCAATTACCATATCTAGATTATCTTTATGGTTTGCAAAGATACTATCAAAATTCAAATTTTTATCTTGTCCACCAAGCAGTAATATTACTCTATCTTTTACACTACTTAGTGCGTGCAAAGAACTATGTATATTGGTACTTTTGCTATCATCAATAAATTTTACATTATCTTTATTTGCAATCAGTTCAAGCCTATGTGGAGATACTTGAAATCTTTTTACCTCTTCAATTATCTTTTCTTTATCAATTTTTAGAAGTAATCCAATTAAAATACTAGCAAGCACATCTTGAATAACTCCGTATAAATTTTCTATTTCATCAAGCGACATTATTTCTTCAACCTTAGAAGAAATATTTGCGTAAATTTTGCCTTTATTAATATAAACACCTTTTACTTTGTCATATTGCGAAATATAATATTTCTTAAGTTTTATATTCTCAGTCTTTTCCATAATAATTTTATCATCTGCATTTAAAATAGCGATAGATTTTTCGTTACAATTCTTTATAAGACCCAATTTTGCTTTGATATAATTATCAAAAGTTTTATGTCTGTCAATATGGTCCTCAGCAATATTTAATATTACTGAGATATATGGCTTAAACATATAAGTTGTTTCTAATTGAAAGGAACTAACTTCACAAATTAAATAATCAAGATTTTGATTATAAGCATTAGTTAAAGGTTCTCCAATATTACCAAATGCACCCGAACGATAAGTAGTCTTAACTATACTATTAGTAAGCCTTGTAGTTGTTGTTTTGCCATTGGTTCCAGTTATTGCAATAACTGGGCAATCGGTAAACCAATATCCAAATTCTAATTCGCCTATTATTTTTATTCCAACCTTTTCTGCGTAAACAATATATTTGTTATATACACTTATCCCAGGAGAGACAATAATTAGGTCAAATTGCCTAATAAATTTTTTACTAAGTTTTGCATAATAATTGCCACCAGTTAATTTTTTACCATTATCATAAATCTTATAATTTACACCTTTTAATTTTTTTAAAATAGTTTCGACTGCTTGACCACTTTTACCATAGCCCATAATTAAAATATTTTTATAATCAAATTCCATAACCACTCCTAAATACTAAGACATATTGCCAAAACATTTATTATAATTGTCAATATCACATATACACTTGTAACTTTAGACTCGTGAGTTTCCGCCTCAAAATGATGATGCAAGGGCGACATCTTAAACACTCTTTTTTTAGTAATTTTATAAACCAATACTTGAATAATTACACTTAAAGAAGTTAAAACAAATAAAAATCCCATAACTATGATTAAAAAATAATTTTTAGTTAATGCAAAAATAGAAGCAATAAAACCACCAAGCGCAAGAGAACCCGTATCACCCATAAATATTTTGGCAGGAAAGACATTAAAACATAAGAACCCTAAAACACTTCCAACAACACCGAGTATTACAATAATTATATTATTGACTTCGTTTAAATATACCCCATCAAAATTATTTGTTAAAATAAAAAGCAATATTGCAAAAGAAAGCATTACGATTGTTGATACTCCTCCACAAAGTCCATCTAATCCATCTATCAAATTTACACTATTTACTACCGCAATATAGAATATTACGACAATTGGAATAATCCAAAATCCAACACTTACATTAATATTCCAAAAGGGAATAATCATCTCAGTCCCTACCAAATTTGACATATAAATATATATTGCAATAATTAAAGATAGACCAACTTGTCCAATAATTTTTTGGTATGGTTTTAATCCTTCATTTTGTTTAAATTTAATTTTAATAAAATCATCAAGAAATCCAAGAGTTCCAAAAAATAAAAGTGAAAGAATTGAAATAGTTGCAAGTGTATTATTACCATTAATAATCGTGAAAATATATCCAATTAATGAAGCAATTATAAAAATTATTCCACCCATTGTAGGTGTTCCTGCTTTAGTCTTGTGCTGTTCAACATAAATAAGTATGTTTTGTCCAAACTTGAGTTTTCGCATACCCTTAATAATAAGAGGAGAAATAGCAAGAGCAATTACAAAACACATTATTAGATTTAAAAGTCCTATTTTCATATTCTATTTCTCCGAAAGCTTTAATACACATTCTTTATCGCTATAAGGCACTCTTTCAGTTCCTATAGTTTGGAAATTTTCAGCACCTTTACCCATCAACACCATTATGTCATTGTCTGTCATAATTTCATAAGCATACTTAATTGCAGTTTCTCTATCTTCAATACAAATATATTTAACCCCATCCAAACCAAGTATAACATCATCACAGATTTCTTTAAAAGATGTAGTTCCAGGATTATCCGAAGTCACAATTACTAAACTTGAGTGCTTAGCAACCACACTAGCCATTTCATATCTTTTGTCCTTATCACTATATCCAACACAGCCAAATACACTTATTATATTTTTATTTGTATATTTACTAATATGATTTAATAACTTATTCATACTATCTGGAGTATGAGCAAAATCAATTATAATTTCTCTATTATTAATATTATATAAATTAAATCTACCATCAATTTCTTTCAAATTATTAATTGCATATTGTAATTGGTCTTTATTTAGTCCCAACATCTTTGCAATAGTAAGTCCTGCCAAAACATTATAAACATTATATAAACCCACTAAAGGTATATCTACACTAATAACAT
>JBJEXU010000058.1:0-12472 GCA_051886095.1 Christensenellales bacterium
TACTTATTTTGTAATAAAAAAGAGTACCTAAGCACTCTCTAATTAATTTTTTACATAAACAGATTAATTGCCGAACTAGCATTTTGTATTCCATTTGCTATACCTTTGAAGACGACAACTACCATTATAAAATATCCCGCCACCAACAAACAGCACACAACTATAGAAATTATAAAACCTATTAACCATCCCTTGATAAAAGTTTTTCTTTCGTTAGAACCTTTTTTAAATAATAACGCAAATAAAAGACCTAAAATATTTAGAAATAATCCTAGTACAACACCTAATCCCTTTTTACTTTTTTCCATATTTTCTCCTTATTTAACTACATTATATAAACTTATAATCTTAAAGTCAATGTTTGTTAGTTATTATTTATATAATAAGTACATCAAAACCAAATTTTATGATATAATAAGAAAAAATTTTTTAAAAAATTTAAAAAAAATACTTGACTCTCCCCTTAGAGTATAAAATAAAGTTATTTGTAGGAGATAAGAAATGTATAAAATTGGTGAATTTTCTATTTTAAGTAAAACAACTATAAAAACTCTTAGATTTTATGAGAGAGAAAAATTATTTTTGCCTAGTTTAGTTGATGAAAATGGTTATAGATATTATGAAGCAAGCAAATTACCTGAACTTTGTAAAATAATATCACTTAGACAAATAGGATTTAGTATTAAAGAAATAAAGCAGATTTTAAGTGGCGCTAACCTTAACGAATTGTTAACAAATAAATTAACAGAAATAGAAAATTTGCAATTAGAAAACAAATTCAAAATCTCTAAAATAAATTATTTGTTAGGAGAAACTAATATGAAATATGAAGTTATTGCTAAAGAATTGCCCGAGTATATTGTTTATTATAAAGAAGGCAAACTAAAATCATACGCAGATGCAAGTGAGTTCATTCTGCAATCGGGAAAGGAATGTTTACAAGCCAATCCAAAAATCAAATGTATTGAACCCGATTATTGTTTTATGGAATATCTTGACGGAGAATACAAGGAAGAAAATATAAGAATTAGATATACTCAAGCGGTGACAGAATTTGGTAAAGAAACAGATACTATAAAATTTAAGAAATTAGAACCGGTAAAAGCCGTTTGTATCTATCATAAAGGTTCTTATGAAAATTTGACAGAAGCATATAGTTTTATTATGAAATACATTGCAGAAAACAACCTTGAAATTATAGCCCCACCAAGAGAAAGATATATTGATGGAATTTGGAACAAAGAAAATATTGAAGATTGGCTAACAGAAATTCAAGTTCCAGTAAAGTAATTAAAACTAACGACAAAGGGCTATAACTTTTGAAACTAGTGAAATAAAAAATAAAGGTGTTTTTATAAGCGCTTTTATTTTTTTATGATTTTTATAATAATTTTTTAAAAAAATAATACAAAAAAGAAACTTATATGTTACAATAATAATTATAGGAGGGAAAATATGAACTTTATAGATAAGTTTAGAAATATTTTGCATGAAAATGAAAAAGTTATTGATTCAGCAAGTGCAAATAAAAAAAGTTTTATTGTGAAAAGAATTTTAATTCCAGCAATTTTGTTTGCAGTCGTTACTATTATTTTAACAATAGTTGCTATTTGTAACCCAAGACATTATGTGGAAGGAACAGTTGTAGGCACTTGGGCAAAGCCTGGATATTATGAAGGGTTTCCATTATGGGTACTATTCTTAGTTTCAGGCATTTTATTAACAATTTTATTACTCGTTTGGTTTATATCAAATAAGGCATCAAAGAATTATTTTATTTGCTTAACAAACAAAAGGATAATTATAAGACACGGAGCATTTACCACCGATTATACATATTATGCAATAGATAAAGTGTCTGGTAATATTACAATTAGTTGTAATCAATCAATATTTGATAAACAGGATAATAATTGTGCAATGAATATAGAAATAGAGTTGCTTCCAGTTGGACATGGTAAATTATTAATATGGACACCATCAATTGTTAATGGCTATGAATTTTCTAAAAAAATTGATAAACAAGTAAGAGATAATGCAAAGCTGATAAAATCAACTAAAGAATAATTTGGCATTCTGCTCTAATCTTTATAATTATTTCGCAAGTTTCAAATTTCCTAGACTAAACTTTTATTTTTAAATTTAAGTTAATAATTAAGAAAAAATCTTAACCAATGTGGGGTTAAGATTTTTTATTAATTATTACTTTAAATATAAGGATTTTAGTTCGTATTAAAATGCCCCTTATAACTCTATTTTATTAATAGCATTCATAAGGGCAACTTTCTCACTCATAGATAGTTTAGATATTGCTTTGCCAATGACTTTTTTATGAATTGAAATATGTTTAAGATGAGTTTGCATACCTTTCTCTGTAAGTTCAATATATACAATTCTTCTATCATCATCTTTTTTTACTTTATGCACAAGACCCTTTTGAGTAAGTCTTTCTATATTAGTCGTACAAGTTCCAAGAGTAATGCCTAGATTTTTAGCAACATTACTTGCTGTATTTGTTTTGGTTTGCATAGTGGCATAAATAACTTCTAATGTATGAAATTCTTTGATGGATAAAGTTTCACCAATCATATCTTTTAATATTTGTTCTTCACTATAAATAATTTTTAAATATGCCTTGCTAAGCACTTCTATTAAAATTTCCTCTAAATTATCCATAAATTACAATTATCCCTCTTTAATTTCTCTAACAACAGACTCAATATTAGGTCTAATTCCCGATTGAACTGCACCAATTATGATTAAACAATCTCTAATAAATTGTACATCAGAATTGATTTCCACTTCGTCTTTTTGCTCATATAATTGTGGGTCGTTCTCCACCACCACTCTATCTTGATAAAGACTACCAATTCTTTTAATATATTCACCATACTTAGTTATACAAAAATCTATTAGTTTAATTGCCTCTTGCTCGACATAATTGTAAACATAATAGTCAAGCGCAACTATTTCTTCAACGATTACCTGCATAGTTTTCAAGTGCCTAAATCTATTAAAAATTTCTAATAGCCTTTCATTCATTATTTTCTTCCTTCACTCTCTAATATTAAATTAAATGGTCCGTCAAGTTCACAATTTAGGTGCATATGATGTTTAAAATTTCCTATAGCAATATTACCATCATATATTTTTCTAATTTCGTCTACAAAAGCATTATAAAATTTTAGTGCGTGTTCGCTTTCTCCCGCTCTACTAAAATCTGGTCTTGTTCCGCTACCAATTCTAGCCTGCAAAGTAAAATTACTAACTAGCATAATATCCCCTTTAATATCTTTAAGGGACATATTACACTTATTTTCTTCATCTTTGAATATTCTTAAGTTTACAATTTTCTTAGCAAGATATTCAATATCCTTTAAAGTATCATCAACACTTACACCAATAGTTACAAGTAGTCCATATCCTATTTCACTCTTAAATTCCTCACTTGTAAGTTTGCAATAATTAACCCTTTGCAATATTACCTTCATTATTTGCCACCTAAAATTATTGTTTTGTATAAGTTGATAGATTTATTAATAGTTTCTTCAGCCTCTAATCTGCCACCAGTTTCCAACACTTCAACTTTCTTGTTCTCAAGTTGTTTATAAATAGTAAGAAAATGTCTAAGTTCATCTAAAATATGAGAAGGAAGTTCGCTTATATCCCTATATCCATTATATTGAGGGTCGCCAAAAGGAATAGCAATAATTTTTTCGTCCTCCTCATCTCTATCTTTCATATTGACTACTCCAATAGGATAACACCTAACCAAACTCATTTTCTCAATAGGTTGACTACATAGTACAAATACATCAAGCGGGTCGTGGTCTTCGCAATAAGTAAGCGGAATAAAACCATAATTCATAGGATAGTGAGTACTTGTATAAAGAACTCTATCTAGGATAATAAGACCTGTTTCCTTATCAAGTTCATATTTATTTTTGCTACCTTGTTCTATTTCTATGCAAGCAATGAAATCATCTGC
Organism: Christensenellales bacterium; assembly: GCA_051886095.1. Classification (GTDB taxonomy): domain Bacteria; phylum Bacillota; class Clostridia; order Christensenellales; family UBA1242; genus UBA11490. Next base: position 3,989 of record JBJEXU010000058.1, read on the forward strand.
TTTTATTCTATCTGCACTAATATCTCTCCAAATATTCATAATTGCTCCCTAAAGATTTCTTTCTTTATAGTATATAATTTTATACACAAAAAAACAAATATTTTCGCTTCATAATACTTTAAATTTAAAATGAATATTCCTAAATTAAAAAAACCAAACTACTTATAAATTAATTTAAAAGGAGTAGTATGGCAAGTTTAATTGAGAAAATTACATTTCTATTAGATAACGACTTAGAAATAATAACTTTAGTGGTATCTTTTTTATTTGGAAGTGTATTTGCTATTCCAAACGCTCTAAAACCTTCTAACCCATTTATTATACCCTTAGCACCAATGAAGGCGACGATAATTTCTATGTTCGGCAATCTTTTTCAAATATTAATCCTTATTTCTATTACAATCTTAATATGTTATTTACTAAGCAAAACTAATTTCATTTTAAAACTAAAACAAAGATATAATACTTATTTTTACACAAAATTTAATCGAACGCCTTATGGACTTTATACTAAAAGTCAAGCCTCGACTTTAGTTCTTTTTCTTTCTTTTATTCCATTTTTAAGCCCCATTATTTCTAGTCTTATTGGATATTCTATAAATCTTGACTATGGAAACATAGTATATCTTCACATAATTGGACTAGTAATTAATAATATGCTACTCACATTATTTTCTTTTAATAATATAACTCGATTAATTTCAATTATTTTTTTTGTATTTGCTATACTTTATATTTTTATCCTTATCTCCCTTCCTTTCTTAAGATTAGAAAAAAAGATAAAATAATGCTTTTAATACTAAATAATTAAATAATATTTAAGTTAAATATTTTGTTTATTAATGTGTTTGTGCTAAACTAAAAAATGTAATAAACTTTTTATTTTAATGGTGAGAAATATGGCAGATAAAATAATTCTAGGATTTAATCTTGTATGCCTTGCATTTGTATTGTTTGGCATTTTTTGGGGACTTATTAGAGGATTTAAAAAAACTTTGAGTAGAGGGCTATTCTTACTTGTTATTAGCATAATAACCCTATTCATAACTATTCCTATTACTAAACTAATTTTAAATATTCCAGTAACAATTAATACAGATGTTTATGGCGAGGTTACTTCTAAAACTTGTACACTAATGGAATTTGTGTCTATTGAAATTGAGAATTTATTAGGCAGTGACTTTGTTACTAAATATCCCGAATTTGCTAGTGCAATTGCCACATTGCCTTTAGCATTAATCAATGCTATTGCATATGGAATTATATTCTGGATATTAAAAATTATATTATTCCCTATCAATTCCTTTTTCACTTGGTTGTTCTTTAGAGATAAAAAACCAAGAGAGACTTTAGGATTTAGTGCTTCCAACAATGAATATCCTAACTCGGATAAATCTATTGAACCACTTATGAATGTTTATACCAAATCTCAAGAGAACTTAAATAAAGAAGGAATGTTTATAAAAAAAGAAGATGAAATATCTAAAGACTCACCTTCCGCAAGAGCAAAAGATTATGCAAACTTTCAAGTTGCTACACAAGTAGCAAAACCAGAAACCAAGCAAGAAATTAAAAAGCGTGAAAAAGCCGAACGCAAAAAGAATAAACCAAAAAAACATAGATTGCTTGGTGGACTAGTTGGTGCCTTTGTTGGAGTAATTGTTATGTTTAATACAATGGTTCCAGTATATGGTATACTTAATATTGTTAGCACTAACAAACCTGTTAAAATAAGTAATATATCTAGTGACGAAATAACCTTGTCCAACCTATCTAACGGAATTACAGATGATGTTATCAAAGGCTATGAGTTATCCGTATTTGGTAGAGTGTCTAAAATGTTTGGCATTGAGAAACTTGGGCTTGCCACTTTTGATAAAGTGACAACCACCACCATTAATAACAAAGAAATAGTACTAAGAAATGATATTAATGCACTAGTAGATACAGTACAAGAAGCAGATAACTTATTAGGCTTATACAACGATATAAGTAGTAGCGGAATTACAAATATAACCCAAGAACAATTAACTAATCTTATTAATCAATTAGATAGTGTTATTAAAAAATCGGAACAAGTTAAATGTGTAGATGCTTTTAGTTATTATATTATACCTATAGCAGTTGATTACATTGTTAAAAACGAAATCAAATTAACAGATAACGCAAATTTAAATCAATTATTAGTTGATACTCTAATATCAATAGCAGAGAGTAACGAAATTGCAATTTTTGAAGAACTAAACACAATAGTTGATACTCTTAAATATTTGTCTGACCAAAATGTATTAATTAGAATAGTTAAAAATGATTATTCAGATTTATTAACATTATTTAATGAGTTAGACGATGATTTTGGTGAGCAATTATCAAATAAATTATTTAGTTTAAAAACTGTTAATACCACTCTTCCAAACCTTCTAAACATTGGACTTACAGTGCTTGATGAAATGATTAACTTTGGTTATACCAATAATGAAGCAACCGCTGAAGAGATTAAAGTTTCAATAACTCACATATTTGATAATGCTATTAAAATAGCAAAAAGCCTTTCAGAGAAAAGCCCTATTTATATAACAGATAATTCATTAGTTTCAATAGGTAACTTACTTAATACCTTTAAAGAAAGTTCATTGTTTAACGAAGAAACTTACAATAATCTTGTAGATTATGCCGTTAATCAAGTTAAAACTCTTACTTCAAGCCTAATTCCTGAGAACTTTAAGAACTTCTTTAATAATCACCTACTTAGAAATGTTTGTGATGTTACAGACTGGAAAAATGAAATGCAAGTAATTGCAGACGCACTTACAATTCTAAGAGACAAAGAATATGGAATTTTAGGTGATGTTGTAGAAGGAGAAGAATATAGACAAGGATATAATATTAACATTACACTTATTGAAGAAACATTTATAAATATTGGGAAAGCATTAGACAAACTTGAGCAGTCCAAATTACTTGGAAATACCGCTAGACTTGAACTTGAAGAGAATGTTTATGATAACACCACAACAATTAGTTTATTAAATTCTATATTCAACGAAATTAATACTAGTATATCTAGTGGAGACAATACTATTTTAAGAGATTTAAATGAAATCATATCAATTATGTCAAATAATTTAGTTAAGTCATCTCATACTTATAGTGAAGACTCTACATTCTGGCAAGATGAAATGACTTCTATATCCACATTAATACTTAATATTTATAAAATAGCCAATTCCAAAAATTTTGAACTAACAAGAGAATTAGGGTCAGCACTTGATAAAAGTATTCACTCCACTCTTCTTGGAGAGGACACAACTCTACAACTTATGAATAAACTTGTTGGCATAGTTAGAAAACAAATTTTGGGCGAAGATTATCAACTTGCTAACGACAATAGTCTTAATGATAATATATATACAATGTTAACTGAAATAGAAAGCAATTTACTTTCAAGCGAACTATATACTACAATGCAAAATGACGATGAATTTTGGGCAAAAGAAATAGTATCAATTATTGCACTTAAAAATATAGCCGATAAAGCAGAAAGTGTTACAACTATATCTGATGCAAGTTCACTTGCAAATGATTTAGATGTTGTATACACTAGCAGAATTATTCCTCAAAGCACATTAAATAATACTATTGCAGTAGTCTTAAGACAATTAAAAACCACAACCAACACAGGAGTAGAAGGTCAAATCAATGAATTAATTGAAAATATTGCATCTGATATAACAAGCAAAAATTTCTTTACAGATAAAGAAATGGAAAATTTCTGGCAAATTGAACTAGAACATATTACAAGTCTTACAGACCTTAAGTTAACCGATAGTGCCGATTATAGTGTTATAGACAATTTAACTAGTATTGGTCATAAATTAGATATAGTAACCAAAGGTAATAGTAATGTTAGAGGTTCGTACTTTATAACAGAACTTAGAGTAAGAGAACTTCTTGCAACAGCAGTAATCGAATTGAAGACCACTGTAATATCTTCATTTGATACCAAACTTCAAGACACGCTAGGCACAATTCTTGATGATATTTCTACAAATATTTACAACTCTGGTGAAAATGTAACACAAATCACAATTACCTCATTCGAATTTGAACTAACACATCTAAAAACACTAGCAAAATTAACAATTCCTAGCGATTTATTTACTTACACAACCGACTTAGACACTTTGATAAGTAACTTACAGAATTTAGGCGGACAACTAGATAGTATTTGTTATAATATTACGACTGATACATCAAGTGACACATCATTAATAGTTTTTGATGAAGAGAAAAATAGCAAAATTATTACACGCAGTTCTATTAGTTCACTTGTATCCTCATCATTTAATATGGCTAAAAATGGTGATACAGATAGTTTATTTAATAATTTAATTGAAGAAATTAAATCATCTATAACAAATATTAATAACAACGACCAAGTAATTACTTGGACAAGAGAACTATCTTATGTAGCAACATTAATTCAATTAAATTCGGACAAAGAAGAAGGATACACTTTAGACAATGCCAGCGAAGAAGTTGGTGTTTACATTGACTTAATAGGATTTAATACATTATCTGATGGCGAATTTGCAGATATTAAATACAATGCCGAATTTAATATTATAGGTAGTTACAACTATTCTTATACCGAAAATGAAACAACTAAATATTATAATAGTGTAATTATTACTAGAACAATGTTAAAGAGTTCTGTTAACAATTTACTTGATGAATTTAAAATACAAACTCCTACTACAGATGAAGACAATATTACAAACGAATTAATTACTAACTTACAAAATAATGTTAATACTGATAATTCATCAAATACTAGCAATTACAATAGTTATGCTATTGCATTTAACGAACTTTCTACAATAAAAAAGAATATGAAAGATATGTCATCAAGTGTTGAAGGCAAAGCAATTAGCGAAATCAACGGAACGGAAATTGACCAAATGCTAGATGGTTTCCAAAATAAAATTATTAGTGGCGTTATAACTACTAGAAAAATTGCCTTGTTAATAGTTAACAAAATTGAAAGCACTTACGAATCAATTTCAGGATTTGATAGTACAGAGGCGGGAATTTATTTAGCAGAACTAAAAACACATTATAATAGTAATATATCTTCTATAACCGCAGAAGAATATAGCACAGACACACCAACCGATACTTACGCTAATCCGTTTACCACTCTACAATCAAAATTAACTGCTTAAAATTAAAGTAAAAACAATCTAAGAAAATTTCTTAGATTGTTTTTTTATGCAAATAAATTAAAAATTAATTATCCCTGCCATTTTACAAAATATAATTAAAAATAATTCAATTAAAATTAAAAGAAATTTATTTTGTAACCTCTAAAACCTCATTATAAAACATACTTCTATAGGTATCTTCCGAAAGTTCATTTAGGAGAACTTTTCTAGAGGCCCTCTCCAAATTAACTTTCTCATTTACAGAGTTACCTTTATACCAATGTGAGAAAAGATAAACTGTGCCAACAATATCTAAACACTTAGAAATAATTTGTGTAAGTTTCTCACCTTCGGCAGTTTCCATAATCTCATCAACTACAACTTTCTTTGTAACAACACTTCCGCAATCGCAGAAATTCCCACATTGAAATAGTCTTAGGTCGCGTCTTATATTTCTAAGTTGAGGATTACTATATTCGTAAAAATTTGTAAAGCCAGCCTCTTGAAAAACCTTTATTATTTCCATTACTTTTTCGCCGTCCAATTCGCCGTCTTTAAACATAAAAGTATTAATTTGACACATATATTAACCACCTAATTTAAAAGCAAAATTATTTTTTATAAACTTAAAATTCATAAATTTTTAATCAAATCTTTGATTAGATTAAACCAATTCGTATAAATTGTCAACTAATTTAGATTGCAAATAATACTTGCACATTTTAAGCCCTCTACTGCACTTGAAACAATACCACCAGCAAATCCAGCACCCTCGCCAATCGTATAAATACCACTAACACTACTCATCATATTATCATCTCTAATTATTTGATAAGGAGCACTGCTTCTAGTTTCCACACCCGTAAGCAAAGCGTCTGGGTCATCAAATCCTTTAATTTTTTTACCTAATTTTGGCAACGCCTCTTTAATTGCGTTAATTATGTAATTAGGCAACATATCTTCCACCGTTCCTAATACAACACTAGGTGTATATGAAGGTTTTACTTTACCAAGTTTAGTTGTTGGAACACCTTTTAGAAAATCTCCAACTCTCTGAACAACTGCACTATATGAATTTGTTTTTAGATATGCATATCTTTCATATTTCTCTTGCAATTCAATTCCAGATAGAGGGTGTTCAGAAGGAAAATCACTTGGACTCACACCGACCAAGAGTGCCGAATTGCTATTTATATTATCTCTAGCATTATAACTCATTCCATTAGTTACAACCGTTCCATCTTCACTCATTGCAGGTACAACTAAACCTCCGGGACACATACAGAAAGAATAAACAACTCGTCCGTTATCTAAATGTTCAACCAAATGATAATCGGCTGGTGGTAACTTTCTAGCCTCTTCTGAATTTCCATATTGAGCCTTATTAATATCCTCTTGCAAATGCTCAATTCTGAAGCCCATTGAGAAGGCTTTTTGTCTTATTTGTATATTATTATCAAAAAGCATACGCATCGTGTCTCGACTAGAGTGTCCAATAGCAAGAATTAATATATCGCAAGGCATATTAATTTCACCTTCTGGTGTTTCTACTCTGATAGATTTTAGGTTTTTCTTAGCATCTAATTCAAACCCCACAAACTTATGTTCAAATAGAACTCGACTACCCAACTTAGTTAGATACTCCCGCATATTAACTATTACTTTACTTAGTACTTCTGTCCCGATATGCGGTTTTGCATCATACAAAATATTTTCATTAGCACCAAATCTTTGAAAAGTATTTAGAACATTTTTAATAAATTTACTTTTAATTCCAGTATTTAGTTTACCATCTGAGAATGTTCCTGCACCACCTTCGCCGAATTGAATATTTGACTTTGTAGATAGAACCCCTCTTTCCATCAAATCATTAACAGCCTGTTTTCGCTTCTCCATTTCATATCCCCTCTCAAGGATAGTAACTTTTGCACCCGCCTCAGCAAGTGCAAGTCCTGCAAATAATCCACTAGGGCCAGACCCAACAATGACAATATTTTTATCACCCCTCCACTTTAAAGGAACTGTCTCTTCTTCAAAATAAGTTTCAACATTTTTAAACTTTTTATAATCAAATTTTCCATCAATATCAAATATAATGCTAGCCTTGTAACAAAGTGCATTTTTATCTCTTGCATCTATAGACAATTTATTAAGACTTACATTTTTTATTTTAGACACATTAACTTTTAATTTGTTAGATAGATAGTTTGCTAAATTTTCTTTATCAAACTCAATAGGCAAAGTCATCTGATTAATTTTATACATAATCACCCTCCCTCAAGTCGTCTATTTGGTGTTCACTATCTCTATTTTCTACAAAACTATCTACTAATTCAAAATAACAAGAACTTATTTTATATCTTCTTATTCTATATTGCTGGTTATCTCCCACTAAATCTAATTTACCAGAATAACCACAACTAGAAGTTTTATCGCAATCTAATTTAGTTAATGTTTTAAAAGGGCAATGAGCAAAAGTCATTAAAACCCTTTTGCCTTTACACATTCTATAAGTGCCTTTAATACCACCACACCACTTTTCAATACTCGACACCATCTCTTTTATACCTAGTTTAGATAAAGTCTCACAAGCATATTCGTTACAAATATTCATATTACTACCAGCAATTACGTCTACACCATCTTTAATATAATCTAGTGCATAAATATTATTAGCAAGAATAGAAATTCCATTGTTTTTACAATAGCCAACTAGTTCATCTAATATCTTTAAATCATTTTTTAAAGCAATTATAGGCATATTTAAAATTAAAGAATTTTTAAAATACTTTTTATAATCTTCATAGAAAGATTTTATAATATCTACTTTATAAAAAGTTGGAGATAAAATTAAAGCCTCATAAATTTTAGACAACTTATATAGTTGATTCTGGTTGCAACTCTCATCAACAATAGCAATTTTATTTAAAGTTGCCTTATTGTATTGAGACCTAAATAATTCTTTCTTAACAAAAGGTAATTTGCTAGAATTTATAATAGTCTCAACTATCACATTTAAGGCATCTCTTCTAAGAGAATTAATTTCACTTAAAGATACAAAAATATTATTATCGATTTCACAAGATATAGAGGTTATTTTAAAAACTTTATTTAAATCTCCTATCTTGACTATTTGTTCTTTAAATATATCTTCAGATACCGCTTTGTTTTTTGCAACTTCTACTATTCCACCAGTGGATTTATAAATATATTCCCCACTCTTAAATTCAACTTGGATAGGATAATTAACTTTTGCTTTAATATTAATTTCTTTTTGTTT
>JBJEXU010000059.1:0-3379 GCA_051886095.1 Christensenellales bacterium
GACTTTTTTCTGGCAAAGGTGTTATGAAAATTATTAACCAATTTATACCAGATGTTAAAATTGAAAGTTTAGATAAGACTTTTGCTTGTGTTGCAAGTGATTTGATTGCAGAAAAAGAAGTTGTATTAAAAACTGGTTCTTTGCGTGATGCTGTTAGGGCAACTATGTCTATTCCCGGGTTTTTCGTTCCATTTAATAAAGATGGCAGGATTTTAGTTGATGGGGGAATACTTAACAATCTTCCTGAAGATGTCGCTGTGGAACTTGGTGCCGATATAATTATTTCTTGCGATGTTCTAACAAAATGTAAAATAACTAAGCGCCCTAAGAATGCTTTTGAAACACTAATGTATTCTGTCAATATGTCAACTAAAGAAATACAGAAACTTAAGGCTTATCATTCTGATATTTTAATTCAACCAGATATGACAGGACTAGGTCAGTTGGTATTTACCAAAAAGAAAACTCTTCTTGCTATTAAACGAGGAGAGGAAGAAACTGAAAAGTACATTAAGAAAATTCAGAAATTGATTAATGATTAAATCAAGCGATGCCGAAAGATTTGTTTTACTTTATTTTTTAAAAAATAATCTAATTTAAACGATAAGACTTATATAATAAAAACACCTTTGACATAAAAACATAAAAAATATATTAAAATTATACATACTTAAAAATCAAAACGAAAAAGAACGAATAATTAATTCGTTCTTTTTGTAGTTTTAAAATGTTTATATTATTTCTGAGGAATATACTTTATACTCTGAGTGTATAGGTCGGGGGCAAAGTTAGGAATTTCCTTACTTTTAGTAAGTAGCATATTATATACAGCATTTGCTCTATCTTCGATACTCGCAAGAGTGGTATATAATGGGGTAGGTTTCTTAACAATATTGCTGTTTCTAATAATTATATTAGTATTAGCACTAACACTAGATAATAATTCTCTATTATTACCATTAAAGGCAAGGACTTTAATAAAAGGTAGTTTGTCTACTTTATATATCTGAGATACTGCATCTTTGTCTATCTTTAGTAATAATCTTAATACAATTCTTTTAAGTCTGGTATAGGTATATCTTTTAGTTTTAACATCAAGTAATAATTGATTAAAGTCCTTAAATTTCTGGGCACTAGCAATAAATCTATTTTGTATTCCTTCAGAAACATCATAAATATTCTTTATTTCCTCAGCCGAACTTGTCTTTACTACATAAGAACAAAGAGTGTTGAATACTTCTTGGTCGGGTAGTCCAAATACTTTGAAATTTTCTTTTAAAAGTTTGTATGTAAAATCTGGGACAAGTTTCTTAACGCTTCTAACTTTTTTCTTGTTTAAAATTCTCGTTCTAATGGCTGTTGCACTACTATCTTTGCCGTTTAAATCGGCAGAATTATAATCACTATTTGACCTAGTTGTGAATATAGGTTCAATAGTGCTTTTTGTCTTATATAATGCTTTTAAATACTCAATTGCAAGAATATTATTTGGCTTACTTAAAATATTAAGTGTTTCGGTTATCTCACTAAATACCACTTTGTCTTCTTTCATAAGTTCTTCAATGGCTTTCTGTCTACTTACAGGTAGAGAGTTTCCTGCATCAAGATATTTCTGGAGTTTCTCTTTAAATTCTTTAGGTTCATTGGCAAAATATTTAGCAATTTCTTTAAGTAATTCAAAATTTTCCGTTTCGCAACCAAAAGCAAGATGTGTTACATTCTCAAAAGAATTAGCAATTTTAACTCCAGCAAGTGCAAAAATTTCAGCCGAACTGCAACAATAGGCGGTTGGAATTTGAACTACTATATCTGCTCCTGCTTCAAGTGCCATTCTAGCCCTTACATATTTATTTGTAATTGCAGGTTCGCCTCTTTGAGTGAAATTACCCGCTTGGATACACATAATAGCATCACAGCCACTAAGTTCTCTAGCCTTCTGAATATGATATAAGTGTCCAAAATGTAGGGGATTGTATTCGCAGATTATTGCACAAATTTTCATAGATACTCCATATTATTTCTTTACAATTTTGATATTTTTTAGTACACTACTCATTAGAGTATGTTTTAATTAATTATTTATTTTTGTTAAAGTTCTAAAACATAATTAGTCGTTAGTAGTATATAACAAAATAATTTTAAAAACAAACAAAACTAAGGGAATTTGAAATTTTATGGAAAAAGCAACTCAAATTGAAACCAAATGGATTGAACAAGCAAAAGCCTTAGGCAAGACAATAGTTCTTCCAGAAGCGGGCTTTAGTGAAAGAATTACTATGGCAGGTAAATATTGTGCCGAGAATAAAATTGCTAGAATTATATTGTTAATTAGAGAAGATAATGAACTTAATAAATATAATTTAGAGTGTAATGATTATTTAAAGGTTGTTAATATTAGAACTCACGAAATAAGACCAATGTTAGTATCCGCCCTTTATGAGAAGAGGAAAGAAAAGGGTCTTACCTTGGAGGGTGCTGAAGAACTAATTGATAATCCCGTTTATTTTGGGACGATGATGGTGGAACTAGGACTTGCCGATGGACTAGTTGCTGGTGCAGAGATTGCTACAGCCGAGACTTTTAAGCCCGCCTTTCAAATAATAAAGGGTAAAACAAAGGATACTAAAGTTTCTAGTTTCTTTATAATGGTTAGAGAATATGAAGGAAAGGAACAGATTTATTTACTTTCCGATTGTGGAATTAATATCAATCCTACAACGGAAGAAATAGTAGAAATCGCCAAACTTTCAGCAGAAAGTATGCGTAGTATCGGTTTTAGTGAACCAAGGGTTGCGTTACTCTCATACTCTACAAAGGGAAGTGCCGAGGGTGACGATGCAATTAAAATGCGAGAAGCCAAAGCAATTCTTGATAAACTAAATGTTGACTTTGTTTATGATGGAGAGATGCAGTTAGATAGTGCCATTATTCCATCAGTTGCAAGTTTAAAAGCACCAAGTAGCCCAATACAAGGAAATGCAAATGTGTTTATTTTCCCAAATCTATCGGCAGGAAATATTGGATATAAATTAATGCAAAGATTTGGTGGATTTAAGGCCTTCGGGCCTATTGCTCAAGGAATGAGAAAACCTATTAACGATGTAAGTCGTGGGGCAAATGTCAATGATATAGTACAAGCAATAGCAATCACAGCATTGCAAGATTAAATTTAAAGGAGATAAATATGAAAGTTTTAGTTATTAACGCAGGTAGCAGTTCACTTAAGTTCCAACTTATAGATATGGATACTAGAGAAGTTATTGCTAAAGGTAATGTAGAAAGAATTAACGAAGGTGCATCTTTTCTAAAATATAAAGCAAAAGGTAAAGAGTATAAATTTGAAAGAGATATTAAAAACCATAGCGAAGGACTTGCTATA
>JBJEXU010000060.1:0-3371 GCA_051886095.1 Christensenellales bacterium
ATCTCTTGCCTTATCAACTCTAACTTTAATAGCCTCGCTTGGTTCTTCAAGTTCCTCACTATTAAGTTCATCATATGTTACACTATCTACTTCAATATGAATATCAATTCTATCCATTAGTGGTCCAGATAATTTGCTTAAATATTTATGAATTGCTTGAGGAGTACATTTACATTCTTTATCTCTAGAGCCATAATTTCCACAAGGACAAGGGTTCATACTGGCAATTAAAGTAAAATTAGCAGGATATTCAATAGTGTTCTCCACTCTAGAAATAGTTATTACTCCATCTTCAAGAGGTTGTCTAAGAGTTTCTAATGCCTGTCTATTATATTCTGGCATCTCGTCTAAAAATAGAACCCCAGTATGAGCTAGACTAATTTCTCCCGGTTTTGCGTGTTTGCCACCACCCGTTAAAGCAATAGTCGTGGTAGTGTGATGAGGAGAACGAATAGGTCTTAAATAGACAATACCCTCTTTATTATCTAATACTCCTGCAACACTATGTATTTTAGTTACTTCCAAAGCCTCTTCAAAAGTAAGTTCGGGTAAAATACTTGGAAAACATTTAGCAAGCATAGTTTTACCACTTCCGGGAGGGCCAATCATAAGAACATTATGTCCACCTGCTGCAGCAATCTCAAGAGCCCTCTTTGCTTGTGTCTGACCTTTGACATACTTAAAATCTACAGATTTACCCTTCTTGCTTTTTATTTCGTTAAAGTTAGATGGAATAACTTTGTCAATATTTAATTCTCCATTTAAAAAATTCACAGCATCGTTAAGTGTTTTTACGCAATAAATTTCCATTCCTTCAATAAAACTAGCCTCATTAGCATTATCTAAGGGCACTATTACTTTCTTATACCCTTCCTGTCTAGCAGAAATAAGAATGGGAAGAAGACCGTTAATTTTTCTCACACTTCCATCTAAACCCAATTCGCCAAGAATAATATAATCATCTAAATTCTCGCATTTAATTTGTTCGGTTGCAGATAAAATTCCAATAGCAACTGGCAAATCATACAAAGGTCCCTCTTTCTTCGTATCTGCTGGAGCAAGATTAACAGTAACTTTAATAATAGGATATTGTAAGGCACTATTCTTGATAGCCGATTTAATTCTTTCCTTGCTTTCTTTCATAGAAGTTCCAACAAGTCCTACTATATCATATCCAGGAAGTCCATTAGTAATATCAACTTCGCATTTAACAAGATAACCAGTTATTCCTGTTAGTCCATAACTTTTAATTATTGATAGCATAGACTTCCTCCAAATTTTTCCAAAACATACTGTTTCAATTATAACCATAAAAAAATTTTAACACAACTTATTTTTGATAATCCAAAAAAATTTTGCATTAATTTTCGTATTATAATATTATTTATAATATAATACATTATATAATTAATAATATCATTGCAAATGTATTTATTATTAAATAATCGCTTATTTAAGCAATAAAAAAGATATATGCATAGCATTTTTGCATATATCTATTATTTATAATTTATTTTGACTAACCAAATTTAATTAAGTCCAATAAATTCATTTAGAATTAATTAAGTGCTCTTGTTCTTATTTCTTCTAAGATTTTTTCAACAAAATCTTTAGTTGACATTGAACCAATATCGCCTTCACTTCTCTTTCTAACAGAAACACTATCACTAGCCATCTCCTTATCTCCAACAATTAAAGAATAAGGAACTTTCTCAACTTGAGCATCTCTTATTTTTCTATTAATTTTCTCGTTTCTATCATCTAACTCAACTCTAATTCCGTAACTTTCTAGTTTAGATTTCAATTCTTTAGCATAATTTAGATGAGCATCAGCAATATTTAGAATTTTAACCTGAGTTGGAGATAACCAAGTTGGGAATGCACCTGCAAAATTCTCAATTAGAATAGAAATCATTCTTTCTAGAGAACCATATATAACTCTGTGTATCATAACAGGTTCTTTTTCATTACCATCTGCATCAATATAAGTAAGATTAAATCTTTTAGGCAACTGCATATCTAGTTGAATTGTACCACATTGCCATTCTCTTCCAATACAATCTTTAACGTGAATATCAATTTTAGGCCCATAGAAAGCACCATCACCAGCATTAATCTTATATTCAAGACCTAGTTTTTTAAGAGCATTAGCAAGTGCATCTTCTGCAATTTTCCATTCTTCAACATCTCCAATATGACTCTCTGGCATTGTAGACAATTCAACAGTATAACTCAAGCCAAAAGTTGAATAAACTTCATCAACAAGTTTCATAACACCAGCAATCTCATCTTCAATTTGATTAGGAAGCATAAAAATGTGAGCATCATCTTGAGTAAAGCATCTAACCCTTAAAAGTCCATTTAAAGTACCGCTAGACTCATGTCTATGAACTTTGCCAAGTTCTCCTACTCTTAAAGGAAATTCTTTATACGAATGTAAATTTTGTTTATAAAATAACATTCCACCCGGGCAATTCATAGGTTTAATTGCAAATACATCATCTTCACAATTAAAAGTATACATATTATCTTTGTAATGGTCCCAATGCCCCGAGGTTTCCCATAATTCTCTATTCATTGCCATTGGAGTCTCAATCTCTATATATCCAGCCTTTCTATGAACCTCTCTCCAATAGTTTATTAACTCGTTTTTTAGAATTAATCCTTTTGGCATATAAGTTGGCATTCCTTTAGAATATTCAGAAATAAAGAAAAGTCCTAATTCTTTACCCAATCTTCTATGGTCCCTCTTTAATGCTTCTTCCATTTGATGAATATATGCTTTTAGGTCATTCTTATCAAGGAAACCATAAACATAAACTCTTTGAAGCATTTTATTCTTCTCACTACCTCTCCAATAAGCCCCACTAACTCTATTAATTTTATATGCAAATCCTCTTAAATATTTAGTATTCTCAACGTGAGGACCTCTGCACAAATCAACAAAATCATTGCCTAAATAATAGATAGAAATCACATCACCTTCAGGCAAATCGTTAATTAGTTCCACTTTGTATGGTTCATTTTTAAACATTTCAAGTGCTTCTTCTCTTGAAATCTCTTTCCTAACAAAATCCTCATTTCTCTCAATAATTTCTTTGATTTTGCTTTCAATTCTAGAAAAATCATCGTTAACTATTGATACGGGAATATCAAAGTCATAATAAAATCCGTTATCAATAGCAGGGCCTATAGCTAAAACAGCGTCCGGAAATAGTCTTGTTACAGCTTGAGCCAGTATATGAGAAGTTGTATGCCAATATATTTTTTTACCCTCATCGTCATTGAAAGTGAGTATTGATAATTCACAATCATTCATAATTGGAGTTCTTATGTCAGAAACAACGCCATTTATTTTGGCTCCGCAAGCA
>JBJEXU010000061.1:0-3366 GCA_051886095.1 Christensenellales bacterium
GCCAATTACAGCAGATACAACATTTATAGCAGTTATAGATTATTTTTATGATGTTACCATTACTAAAGACGGACAAACAGTATTTTCTAGTTTAATGGCTAAAAATTCTAGCATTAGTTATTCGGCAAATACGGAAAGACAATATTATATTTTTAATGGCTATTATGTAGGCGATACACAAATAAATTTATCTACGTACAAAGTAACAAGTGATGTCACTATTGTTGAAAAGTACACAATTAATTCTGGTATGTACGATTATAAAAACGACATATTCTATACCTGGCAAGAGATGATAGACCAAAACCTAGTAACAATAACAGACGGACACATTTTAGAGTCTGTTAGGACTCCAAGTGATTTTTCTTATGAAAGTGATTATTGTATTGACTATGACCAAGGACTGTTTGTTGTTGTAGATGATAGTATAGATACTATTGGTTTAGGTTCGGACTCATATACTTATGTATTCGCTTCACAGCACTTTGTAGGAGCATATATTCCTAGTTCTGTACAACTAATTAAGACTAAAGCATTTGTAAATGCAGTAAGCATTCAAAATTTAGAGTTATATGACTTTAGAGGAACTTTGGAAGTAGGTTGCTTTACTGAAATGTATAGTTTGGAAAAAGTGTTTATAAACAAAGAAGTTACAATCGCTCAAAGTAATGTCATTTTTAATTATATGTGGCAATCACAACTAACAATCTTTACAGATGCACCATCAAGACCAGATAATTGGTGTGATGAATATAATATGTCTAAATATAGGGTAAAAACTGTAACGACAAGCAATTACTACGAAAAGACATTGTCTATAGTTTATAATTCTAGTTATGAAACTTACCCATATTATTATTGGTATGAAATAGCAGCATCAACTACACAACAAAAAGTAAATGGAATAACAACCACACCTGTTGAATTTCAATTTCAAGTAAGTGGTATGACACAAGAAGATTTTGACAATGGGCTTATAAGAATTAATATAAATTCTGACACAATTGTTATAAACTCATTAAATTCTGCAACTTCAAATAATTATACTTTCAGTATGGCTTTTGATAATAGACAACAAATAATTACTTTAATCGTAAAACCTACTAAATCAATGGCTGGTACATATAACTTAAATACTATTGTAGTAGAGCATTACAAGTACTTCCCAGAGGTTGCATGATAACCATAATATTTGCACCACCTAGAACGGGTAAAACTTGCTTTATGACTCACATACTCAATTCTTTCGCTTTTGATAAACTTCGTAACAAGCAAATGCGACAAGAAATTATAAATAAAAATGCAAATGGTTTCAATCTTACAATTCCCAAGCATTGCGTATCTTCTAATTATGATATTACTTTCAGAAAATATGGGTATTCTCCGAGATTTAATCGGAGAATAAACCCGTATAGATTGGGTTTTTCTAATGACTTTGTAAAAACGCATTTCAATTATCCTTACGAAGTAATAGGAATAACAGAAGCTCAAAAGTATCTTAATAGCAGAATGAGTATGTACTTTCCTGAGTGGCAAAGTAGATGGTATGAGCAACATGGTCATAATAACCTAGATATATTTTTAGACACTCAAAGACCAATGCTTATTGATGTGAATATTAGAGAATTAGCACAATTTATAGAGATAATAAAACTAACTATTTTTAGGGATAAATTCGGAAAAGTTTGTAAACTACAATGGAAGATTAGAATAATAGAAAATAGCAGTCTTTTAGATAAATATATATCTAGTGGCAAACAAGATAAAAGTTGTTATAAAGAAGAAACCGTAATTGCTAATTACAATGTGTTTAAGTTGTATTCAAGTCAAAATTGTAAGCCAAAATTTTTCGCGGGACATCTTGATGAAGATTTTGATATTGCCGAAAGCAAACCAATGGAAGAAAGTTTAATTGGATATATTAAGTACTTAGAAGAAAACGATGACGAACTGCCAGAAGGATATTATCAATCTAGAACTACAAAAAGGAGAAAAGTAAGTGATTAACTTTAATAAAAACAAACTAATAAATTCAGTTTTAACTAATTTTTATAATACCTTTGCTCTTACATTAGATACATCAGATTTTGTACCAGAGAAGTACAACGAGAAGATAAGTAAATACATTTTTAAGAATATGAAAAAAGCATTTAAAAAGATAGATAAAGAAGATAGAGTCTTTCAAAGAGATTATGAAAAGAAAGTTAAACTGAAAGAAAAAGAAAATAAATCCAAAGGAGGAAAAAGATATGGGATTTTTCACCGCAGACCAAAAACGAATGGCGAAGAAATGCACAATTAGAGAATTGCAATCTGGCTATGAAAAGAGCGATTTTGCTTTGGAGAGAGCTTCATATAACGGAGATAAAAAAGCATTGAAAGAAGCAATGAAAGAACACCGTAAATATGAGTATGCTCTGCTTTATAGAAACACGCCTGAGTTTAAGAAAAGATACAAAAAATAACTTTTATAGGAGGTTTTTATGCCGTTTGGAGAAACAAAAGTATATTTTGATGGCAGTCATTATATAGCAATTCCCCACTCTACAAGACCATTTAAAAAGCGTCCATATAAACCTGAAGAAACTATAACTGTTGTTCAAGATGAAGTAAGGGACTCTGCTGAAAATGTAGAGCCCTCTATTTCACTTAATAATGAAGAGAATATTGAAGAAATTGAAAATGTTGAAGTTGTTGAAACCGAAACTAAAAATAAAGAAACGAAACCCCCAAAAGTGCGACAATTGACAAAGAAAGAGTTATTTAATGAGTTATATTCAAAATATATTGATTACAAGAAAAAAGAACGCAAAAAACTTATTATTCAAGATATGCTTCCATATTTTGAAAATAAGCAACTTTGCGTAAGTTTTGTTAATACAAACTTTGAAAGAAAACAACGAAATCTAATATGTCGTAGGGTTAGAATGTGCAGAAAAGCAAATCTTGCTAATTTTAACTACTTTTGCACTTTTACTTATGACGATCAATTACATACTGAAGAAACTTTTAAGAAAAAACTTCAAAGTTGTTTCAAAATGATGTGCCATCGTAAAGGTTGGAAATACATGGGTGTTTGGGAAAGAGCACCTAATACAAATAGACTTCACTTTCATGGACTTTTTAATATTCCAAAAGGTAAAATGATTGGAGAGTTGATACAAGTGGAGGATTACGATACAAAAGCACATAGAATGCAAACAAGTTTTCAATCAACATACTTTAATGAAAGATTTGGACGCAGTGATTTTAAAGAAATTGATGAGAATGAGAGACGACTTGGTAATGCACTTGCATACCTTATGAAGTACATTGAAAAGACTGGCGAAAAGATAGTCTATTCAAAAGGTTTGCCACAATATTTTA
>JBJEXU010000062.1:0-12385 GCA_051886095.1 Christensenellales bacterium
GAATTAACGCCCACTCACTTCGCAAAAAGCCCTCTTTGTCAGCATCAAGAATTGCAACTAACTTGACTTCTGGAATGTCTAATCCCTCTCTAAGTAAGTTAATTCCAACAAGTACATCAAAGTCCTTTTTTCTAAGTCCATTAATAATATCTACTCTGTCAAGAGTATCTATATCCGAATGTAAGTATCTAACTTTTATCTTCTTCTCAGATAGATAATTAGTTAAACTTTCCGCCATCTTCTTAGTTAAGGTAGTAACCAATACTCTTCCATCATTCTCAATAGTTGCATTAATCTGACCTATTAAATCATCAACCTGATTTGTAACAGGCTTAACAATAATCTCGGGCTCAAGCAGACCAGTCGGCCTAATAATTTGTTCAACTATCTGTCCAGAATTTTCAAGTTCATATTTACCTGGGGTGGCAGATACAAAAATTGCTTGTCCTAATTTGTTTTCAAATTCTTTGAAATTAAGTGGTCGGTTGTCAAATGCAGACGGCAATCTAAAACCATAATCAACAAGATTGGTTTTTCTAGCAAAATCACCACCAAACATTCCTCTAACTTGAGGAAGTGTTATATGACTCTCATCTATAAAAACTAAAAAATCATCTGGAAAATAATCAAGCAATGTATAAGGCGCTTGACCTGGGCTTCTTCCATCAAAGTATCTAGAATAATTTTCTATACCATTACAATAGCCAACTTCCTTCATCATCTCTAAATCATAGAAAACTCTCTCTTTAATTCTTTGTGCTTCGATTAGTTTGCCTTGTTCTTCGAACTCTTTAACTCTAACTAAACAATCGTGTCTTATTTCTTCAAAAACCTTTTCCATTTCGTCGTTTTGAATAATATAATGAGTTGCTGGTAACAAATATAAATGTTCAAGGTCATTAAGCCTTTTCCCAGTAATAACCTCAAATTCAGATATTCTCTCAATTTCATCGTCAAAAAATTCAATTCTTATTGCTTTCTCACTTTGATTGGCTGGAATTATATCTATTGTATCACCCTTGCTTCTAAAAGTACCTCTTTTAAAATCAATTTCATTTCTTTCATACCTAAGTTCAATTAATCTTCTAGTAATAAAATTTTTATCTACTATATCCCCAGGTCTTAAAGATAAACAAGAACTAGAATACGCCTCTGGTGCACCCAAACTATAAATACAAGAAACTGACGCAACTACAATAACATCTTTTCTTTCAAACAAAGAGCAAGTCGCCGAATGTCTTAACTTGTCAATCTCATCATTAATACTCATATCTTTTTCAATATAAGTATCAGACGATACGATGTATGCCTCAGGTTGATAATAATCATAATAAGATACAAAGTATTCTACTCTATTGTTAGGAAAAAACTCTCTGAACTCATTACATAACTGAGCCGCTAGAGTTTTATTATGAGCAATAACAAGTGCCGGTCTATTAACTTGCGCAATTATATTTGCCATTGTAAAAGTCTTACCACTACCAGTTACTCCAAGTAATGTTTGATATCTATATCCATCATTAAGTCCTTCTACCAACTTTTCTATTGCTTGTGGTTGGTCACCTGTAGGACTATATTTACTAACTAATTGAAATTTATCCATTCCTTTTTTCCTATGTTAATTATTGTCAATATTTATTTCTTTTACTCCAATAAACATAAGTATATCTGATTTCGTGTTTAATATCAATATTATTTTAACATATCTTATTATTTGAATATACTTAAAGTCTATGCAATTTATAATATACTATTTTATTTTCATAATTTTAATTAAATAAAATTTTCTACATATAAGATTATTAATTATAGAACATATGTTCTTTTGTGTTTCAAAAATAAAAAGCGAAACGCTTAATATTTTTAATAATATTTATTATGTGCTAAAAGAATATGGCTTTTAGAATAAGTCCTACAACAAAAGAAAGTATAGCAAGAAGGACTGTTCTAAGAATTGCACTTAGCCAACTTTTTTTAATATTCTTTTGTTCTCTGTGGAAAGATTTGCCTTTAGGAAGAATACTAATACAATATATTAACTCTCCATTTTTATCTGAATTAACAAGATTAATATAATTTTCTTGAACAAGCCCTTCTAACAATGCCTGTACTTCTATCTGGTTAATAGTATATCTAGGAGCAACCGCGTGCTCAACATCAATAGGCAATAATAAACAAGTGTCCCGATTGCCACTTTCTTTGAGTATATATTGCATTATCATTTTTTCTTTTCTAGATAACATTAACCCTTTACCTTACTAAAATTATTGCCAAGAAAGCACCTAAAAATGCCATAACACCACTTACCAAGATATTGATTAATAATAAGGAAATATATCCCTTATGAGTAGATTTCTCTGATTTTAAATTCTCTTGGAAAATAAGCGTGTTATCAAGAACACATAAACATATATTGCTTTCATCAATATACTTAACATCTACATACTTATAAGATTTAAGGAAATTAATATCTTGCTCTAAACTTGAATAATTTCCTTTGTATTTCTTATTAGCCATAAGAACTTTAGACGTGTCTAGGACTTTATAACCATTATCGCATTTTTGCAATAAATACTTTAAAAGCAGTAATTTTCTTTTATCCATACATTATATAATATCACATTTTTTATAATTTTACTATTAAATCAAGGTATAAATTCATTTTTTTAATATTAATCTAATAAAAAAGAAACAAACTAAATATTTGTTTCTTTTTTATTAACTAAATTAATCTTTCTTTTTTGATTTTCCAGATCTAACAGTTGCTTTCTTTCTAGAAGAAACTACAAAGTATATTACAACTCCACCTAGAATTACAACTGATGCAACTACAAGGATAGTTCCAACAACTGGACTAATTGTTTTGTCATCTGGTTCTTCAGAAGGAACTTCGATGCTATATTTATAAACATTTGACATTCCTGCTTCATCTTTAACTGTAATACTTAGAGTATAAGTTCCAGTTTCTGTAAGTGTCCATTTATAGTTTTTGCCTGGTGTACCAGTATTTTTAAGTTCTGTAGTACCATCAGGTTTAACTAATTTTACTATCATATTATCAGCAAGATAATCACTTTTACTTACATTATCTTTTAGTGTAAAGTAATCATCACCAAGTTTTAATTCAAGTGTTCCATTTAAATCAACCTTCTCAGGAATAGAATAGCCATTCTTCCACTCAATGGTTGGTTCAATGCAGTCACCAAGAGCAAGTTCTTTTGTCATATTAATGGTGTTATTAGCACTATCTGTTGCTTCGTACTTAATTGTATATTTACCTTGTTTTTTAGCAATAAAGTAATCTTGGTCTTCATAGTCGTCATCGCTCTTAATCTTAACTACTGAACCATCTGGTCCTGTTACTGTACATACTACATCAACTGGTTCGTTCTTAATTGGGTCTGTAGCATAAACAACTGGAATATAAATTTTCATTTGTTTTTCATTAGTCTCAGGGTCTTCAGTAGGATTCCAAGCCATAGTAGAAGGAATAGATATACTTGAATCATCATTAAATACAGGAGCCGTTGTGTCTTTAGCATTAATATAGAACAACGAGTCATCTTGTAATAATTGCATATTACCCATATCATCAGTACCATAATACTTAACATAATATGTGCCAGACTCTAATGGATAGAAACCAGTAGAGGTTCTTTCATATAGTCCGCCATAAACTTGCCATTCTACATCTCTATTTTCAAGAACCGAACCATTCTTAATTAAGTTACCAACAGGAACTTCAAAGAATTCACCTACTTCAACATCTCCGCCAAATTTATCTTCGTCTTCAATAACGATAGTAGGAGCAGTCTTATCATTAACTCTAATACCAAAAGATTTAACTGTAACATTACCAGCAACATCTTCTGCTCTATATGTTATAGTGTAAATTCCATAAGCACTCATCTTAAATGAAGCACCGCTAATGGTATATAACCAACCATCACCACTAACAACTTTAGAAATATTTTCATATTCATTTTTAGTAACTAAGTTACCAGAATTATCTGTAATAGTTAGTTTAATTTTTAGATTTTCATCTGTATCATAAAATTTAACAGCAGGAAGTTCTACACTATCTTTACCTTGGTCAAATGCAGCAAGTTTACCACCCTGTGCAGTTTTTAATTCTACAACAGTATCGCTATCATCAACCTTTCCCCAAGCATAACCATCTTTTTCAATCTTAGTTACTTCTACATCATCTGTACCATTAGTTTTAATAACTTTAGATTTATTACTTTCAAGTGTAAATAATGCATTATTCCAAGCATCAGCATCTGTCGCTACTGCACCAGAAATTGAGAATACTGGAGCATCATCTGTTGTAGGATTAACAACGATAAGTTTAATATATTTACTTTCTGGAGTTGTTCTCTCTGCACGATAGTTATCTACTGTAGCAGTAGTTACTACTCTTAAATAAGTAGCAGTATCATAACCTGTCAAAATTTCTTTAATATTAAGTTCATACTTATTATTAGTATTAACTTTAGTTAAAGGTTCACTAGTATAAAGCAATGTTGCTGTATCGTCCACTCTTGGGTCTTTATCATATAGTTCGTACTTAGTAACTACATCAACTTCGCTATCATAAGTGTCAGTTGCAGTTGGTTTACTAAATGTAAGAGTTTCCTTATTAGTAATTGATGAAACACCAATAGACATCTTAATTTCAGTTTCAGCATCAGTTACATCTTCAGCATCTTTAACTACTAATGTATAAGTTGCTCTAATCTGTTTTCCTGCTGCATCTTTAGCGATATATCTAATTTCATAATTACCAGGTTGATTAAGAACAAGTTTTTCACCTTTTTCTTCATCAACATACACTATCTCCTTATTTGCAGGATATTTAGCGCCTTCTTCAAGAGTTGAAACAAATGATTTTTTAGCAATATTATTACCAACTATTTCTCTAGTGAAAGTAATATCTTGCCAATCGCTAAAGTTATCTTCACCATAAATTGCAGGTAATACAAATGGTTCACCAGCAATAACAATAGATGGAACATCAGCCTTCCTATTTACAAGAAGTTCGCTAGAATTTTCACTAGTTACCTCTTTACCACCCTTCATTATAGTGTAGTCTTGAGTATCTTCATTATAAACTGCATCATACTCATAGGTAGGTCTAACAGAAGGTTCTTTGTTATCTGTTACTTTAATTATTGTAGATGGCTTATAAAAATCAGTACTAAGTCCATATAATTCTTGCAAATCTGCTTTGTAAGACAAAATATAATTTCCCTCTTCTGTTGGACGGAAAGTATAATTCTCATAATCAATTTCCTTAGGAGTACCCAAAGAACCATCATCGTTAATCTTAGTATAAGTGATAGTTATGTGAGCATTAATTCCATCAGTAGAAGTAGCATTCTCAAGAACGGTTACTTTAGGAACACTAATATCAGTATTAACATTACCAGTAGAAGGAACCGAACCTTGTAATTTCATACGCAAATCAATATTAGAAGTATCTAAGTCCTTAACTACTTGGAAATTACTCTCAAGTCTAGTAATAACTACACCATTGTCAATATACTCATACTTAATTTGATAAGTACCAGCCTCTTCTAAATCTTCGGCATTTACTGCATAATAAGGGTCTGTGTCATCTGCAGTTCTGCTAAGTTCTATAGGTTCATTAGAAGCAGGTGTAACAAGACTAACTTTAAGTTCTCCAGTTGCTTCTATTTCATCTCCATTATCATCGGTAACTTCAACCTTAGGTGCAGGAATTTTAAAGTTTGTTTGTTCAGTAGGTATCTTAGCAGGAATTACATATTTGCTGTTAGTAGGAAGTTTGATTACAGCATCGGCTTTCTCAACAACAATAGTTAGCCCATCTATCTTAGAAGTAACTACACCTTCCTTAACGGCTTCAATAGTAACACTATAAGCACCAGTATATGTTGGCTTAAAGACTCTATTTGCTTCGGCTGTGTCTTTATCGATAACCTTAACTGTCTTAGTTCCTCTCTTAATTGTATATACTAGGTCAGCAGTATTGCTTGGATCACCAAACTCAACAGTTGGCATCTCTATTTCATCACCTAGTTGGTAAATATCGTCAAAACCACTTTTCATTCTAAGTTCAACGCCAGCCATATTTTCTACAGCAGTTTGCTCAGCCTGAACCATAGTTTGTTGTTGCTGATTAATAGTAGTAACAACTCCAGCAGTAGAAGTAATGCCAGCAAGTAAAAGTGGAACAATATATTTATTCTTGCCTTTCATATTTGTTAAAAATCTCCTTATATCTATAATTGTAACGAAATTAGTTTAGTATTTTTTGGGTCTTTTGTCAACTATAATATACAAATAAATAAAATTCTAGCCAATCTTTTCGTTTCTTTTATTATGCATCGTAATTTCCAAATTATGTAAAAATTTTTCCAAAATTTATAATAAAATTTTTAAATGTTAAAACTTTGTAAATTCTAAAATTAAGATTAATTTAGAACTGCAATCGGAAAAGTATTTTAATAATTTTTTGAGTTTAGTATTGAAAATAAAAATATTTTATGTTAGAATATTTAAAAATTTAAATCAAATATAAAAAATTAACTAAAACCTTGTAACAAAAGGAGAGATTTATGAAAACTTTTGACGCATTAAAAAAGAGAATAGAAGGAAAACAACCAAATATAGATACCAAAAATATAAGTCTATATGGACCTTATGAACAAGAACTTATAAGTGTACCTTATTCAGAGCAATTAAAAAAAGATAAACAATATACTTTCTTTGGAGAAGTATGCGATTTGGGCAAATCTGTAAGAAATTTATCAGATGGTACAATTTACCCTATTAGAAAAGACGACTTAGGACACAAATATATAATAGTGAACGGCAAACCATATGAAGCGGTTGAAATGTATACTAAGCATATAAAAGGGAAAACGCCTCAAATTTCTTTTACAGGCTGTCACCTAACCAATCTATTATTTAGCGTACACGATATTCCTTGTTCTGAAGATAGTGAATTATTAGAGTTAACTGAAGTTATTAAGGCTGGAAAACCTTGCTCTTCATCTGATTTATCTAAAGCAAATGCTCAAATCAACTATAGTATTCATCAATTTTTACAAGAGAGAGTTAAAGCATCTAAACAAACAAAATATCCTATCGAATCAGATGACCAACTTTCATTATAGTAAAAGCCACTATTTCAAGTGGTTTTTTTATTTTTTTAATAGCAAAACAACATCTCATTTAAAAAATGCAAATACTTTATTGTCTATGGATATCTCAAGTAAAAACCCTTGAACAAAATATTCAAGGGTTAAAAAACAAACAGAGAATTTATGTATCAAATAGAATGCAAAATATGCACAATAAATTTTTATATGTATCTAAAATTAGAAACCAAAGCCGTTACCGCAACCACAGCAATTTAAAATAATAAGTAAAAGAATTATATTCCAGCAACAATTATCATCGTTACCAAAGCCATTACCGCAACCACATAATAAAAGTAATAATAATAAGCAACAGCAGTTGTTTCCTCTACCACCGTGTGTCATTCCGTGATTACATCCGCCACAATTTGTGCCAAACATATTTTTTCCTCCTAAATTAATTTAGAAAGCAAGTTAGTATGTAAATTCATTTATTTTGCTTTCTACTTCATACTACTCAAATGTTTGTAAATGTGTGACAAAAAATTAAAACTTTTTCAATTTCAATTTTGCATTGAGCAATCTACGCAACAAGTTATGTTAACACACAAGCCCGCCACAGCCCAGCATTTGGAAAATCAATTTTGCATTGAGCAATCTACGCAACAAATATGTGTCAACATATTAGCCCGCAAATTACCCATCACTAAAAAACATTTATTTTGAGAAATTTTGCATTGAGCAATCTACGCAATGACACAACTACTCAATTATTTAATATCATTGTAAGTATTTTAAAATAATATAAAACGCATTTTATCTTTTAATGTTTCAATTCCACTATTTTCTTTAGCAGAAATAAAAATATCTTTTGGGTGTGACAATTTGAAATTTTCCAACTCTTCTTTACTTATTTTATCGCATTTATTATAAACCATAAGCATTGGACTATTGCAACCCAAATTATTAAGAACCTTATTAGTTACTTCGATATGTCTTTCTTTATCCTTGTTGCTAATATCAACAACGTGAATTATTAAATTTGCATAAATGCTTTCCTCTAAAGTACTGGCAAAAGCCTCTATAAATTCGTGTGGTAAATTATTAATAAATCCGACAGTATCCGTACACAGAATTTCTTTACCATAAGCCAACCAAACACTTCTTGTTGTAGTATCAAGTGTAGCAAATAATTCATCTTTGACATACACATCAGTTTTAGCAAGATTGTTAAGCAGAGTACTTTTCCCGCTATTAGTATAACCAACTATAGAAACTATAGGTTTGCTATTTTCTTTTCTGTTTTTCCTATTAAGTTCTCTATGTTGTTTTAATTTTTTTAATTCTTCACTTTTCTTTATTATATTCTGTTCAACAATTCTTCGATTAAGTTCAAGTTTTGTCTCCCCTGGGCCTCTCATTCCAACTCCGCCACCATACCTACCAGAACTCTCTACTAAAGCACCAAGCCTTGGCAAAGAATATTTAAGTTGTGCAAGTTCTACCTGTAATTTACCTTCATTTGTTCTTGCCCTACTCGCAAATATATCAAGTATTAGCATACTCCTATCAATAACTTTAACTCCAAGAGCATTACTTACATTGCTATTTTTGCTACCAGTTAGTTCGTTATCAAAAATAACAAGATTGGCCTCTGTTAATTGTATCAAATCTCTAATCTCATCAATTTTCCCTTTGCCAATAAAATAAGTACCATCGGGCTTAACTCTGAATTGCGACACTCTGCCTACGACTTCAATTTTAGCCGTTTTGGATAGTCCCTCTAGTTCATCTAAATCCCCTTCTATATCGCCTTTTGTTTTTAATGCAACTTTAACAAGTATAGCCCTTTGTTCAGCCATTTTATTTAAGTTTGAATAATACTCTTTAAAATCCTTATCTGCTTCGTAGATTTTTTCAATCAAACCATATTTGTTTACATAGTCTGCATTATGACAATTTACAATAGAAATAGAATCTTTATTAATATACGCCACTTGCAAATCATAAGGCAAACCATCTTTTATAGATACCGATGCAATACAATCTAGATTGTTATTTTTTAGACAAGACAAATCCATATTGCTAAGAGTCGAATTGCCACTAGGGTGTGTATGAATTATTCTAAATCCACATAACCTACCCTCTACTTTTTCAATATTAATTGAGCAACTAGTTTTATCTCCAACCGACACCTCTACAATATGCCCTTTTCTATCAATTAAAAGGGCAATCTCATACTTTGTCTCATATGACAATTTACACATATCTTTAAGTAATTTTTCATCTATAAATAAAGACTTGTCAAAATTCAAGTCTTTAAAACTCTCAAGTTGTAATCTATATTCTTTCTTTATTTTATCTGGAATAATCATAAAAGTCCTTTTATAACATCATTTACACTAGCCATCATTGCAATATTATTAGATTTATTTTCTATCTTAGTTTCATCATTTCCATAAAGATTATTAATATCTTGCCCAACACTTACAATTCTATTTCCAAGTGCCATTAAATAAGATTTATCCACATTGCTTACAACACCAACATTATTATTAAATATCTCGTATATGGCGTCAAAATATTTTTGCATTTCATTAAGCAATGTATCTTCCAACCCATCATAAGATACATTAAATAGATGTTTATTAGACTCATTTATAAATGCACTTAAGGCATATACACCTTGTTCTTTAAAATTCCAATCATTATATTTAACAAAATTATTAAGAGTCAATTCCCAAGCATAATCAAATTTATTAATAATAATTAAAGCCCTAACATATCTATTAACAAGATAGTTTTCTTCATTTAAAATAGAACTTTTTTCAAGAACACCTACTGCCATATTTTCATTATGTATAATTACTGCTTTAATAAATTCATCGTACTCATCATCATTTACTAAACTTTCATAATATTTAACTACTTTATTATTATCGTTAAGTTTTATCTCAATATTAAGTGCCTTATAGCAGTACTCAATTTCTCCAGACTTTTCATAAGTTTTATAATAAAGATTAGAGGCTATTTTATCACAGCCTAAATTATACATAAAATCCGCACAATCTTTTGTGAAAACAAAGTACATAAAACAAACAATTATTGCAGAAACAACAATTAAAGCAAGTATAGTATAAAGAATTGTTTTTAATATGGTTTTTTTATAATTTATTTGCACAATTAAGTTCTCCAAAGATTTAATCTAATACTATAACTATACTAACTTAAAATAATAAAAAAAGTCAACAAAGTAATAATAACTTTGCTGACATAAATTATTTATTTAGACTCATTAAGGCTGTCATAACGACACCTAGTCCTATTAAACATACAAATTCCATAATATTTAACCCCCAAATTTTAAAAAGTTTATTAAACTTTATCCACCATTTTTAACGCACTATTATTATATCAAATGCTAGTTATAGTGTCAATACCCATTTTAAAAATTTTTCGCAATAAATTCAAAAAATTTTAAGAAGATTAATAATGAAATTTGCCTAATATTTTTAATAAAAATATCTTTAAATATTTGTATTGCTTGCTAGTATTTCACCTGTTAACGGAGATAAAATTATATTAATACTTTTCCCATTTCTGCCATACACACTTGCAAGAAAATAAAAATCTTGAACTAGGTCTTTTTCGTCATTCATAATTTTAACATACACTTCTGCTTCAAATACCCTATTATTAACAAAAGTTTTTAGTTTATCGCTATATTTTTTTACAAGTATTTTAATGCAATCGTCTGAGGAAATCGCCCAATCAGTATCCACATTTTGAAGTTTTAAAGGGATCTCTCTTTCTTCAAATCTGATGATAATGCTAATATTAGCATTTTTGTCCACAATCTTTTTAATATCCGCAACTAATGTGTTGTCAAATGGATTTATAGTCAAATCACCTTCATATTTTTTAGTACCTACAAACAAAACATATATAGCATTGTCTTTATTTAAGTCTTCCTTTAAATTAACTGTAATAACACCAAATTCAATTAGTTCAGTAGCATAGCCATTTATTTTATATTCATTTTCTCTAACCCCACACATTAAACTTACAGAAATATCATTATCTTTTCCATATACAACAAATTCTCTAAATTCAGAAATATTGCTCTTTACTAACTTTTCCATACTAGAAGTACATCCACTAAAAAACATACTAGTGACTAAGAAAACAAAAAAAATAAACTTCATATAATCTCCCTTAGTTAAACTATCGACTTTTTCTGTCAAACCAACTGCTATAGGTTTTGAAAATTTTACACATTTTTTATAAGCAAGTTTATAGTCAAATTATTATATGAAGTTTTTATTAAGATATATTCAAAAAAGTTATTTAATTGTGTCTAATTGTTCCACTCTTGACTGATATTTTCCTCCAAGAAAGTCAGTACTAAGAAAGGTGTTAATTATTCTAATTGCTCTTTTATAGCAAATATAATCACAAGGAAGAATGCAAACATTAGCATTATTATGTTTTCTGGACATTTCAGCAAATATAGGTTCTATACATAAAGCACCTCTAACACCTTTTGCTCTATTACTAGCCATACTCATTCCAATGCCAGACCTGCAACCATATATTCCCGTATATCCTTTCTTAACATAACTATTTGCTTTAATAGCCCAGTCGGCAAAACTATCCTTTCCATCATATTCCTTACTAGAACAATCTACATATTCAATTTTGTTCCTATCTAAATATGCCTTGATTTTTTGAAACATTTCCCACGCGCCGTGGTCATAAGCAAGTACTAACATATTTTCACCTCGTTTTTATAATAAAAATAAAGATAATTTATCATTCTTAATATATTCTATTTTAACACATAACAAATCAATTATCCAATTAAAATTCAAGTATAATTTTTAATAAAAAAGATATATAATATATTAAGCAACCATATATTAAACAATATCAATTATCTAAATAAAATTATTTTAAAAAAATTATAAAAATTTTAAAAATATAGTTGACAAATAAATTACATTAACATATAATAATCGTGTTATTCCTCAATAGCTCAATGGTGGAGCAACCGGCTGTTAACCGGTAGGTTGTAGGTTCGAGCCCTACTTGGGGAGCCAAATAAAAGTCTGTGTTATTACAGACTTTTTTGTTGTCTAAAATCTTATTAATTTAATATTATTTTATTGATATATTCACTTTAATTTATTTTTATAATATTTTGTTTTACATGAAAAAAGACATACATTTTGTATGTCTTTTATTTTATTATTAATTAT
>JBJEXU010000063.1:0-6440 GCA_051886095.1 Christensenellales bacterium
ATTGAAAAGACTGGCGAAAAGATAGTCTATTCAAAAGGTTTGCCACAATATTTTATCTCAGACATAATGGATGATGATGTGGTGTGTACAATTGGGCAAGAAGATAAAAAACTTTTGCTATTTGATGACTTCAAATGCTGGGATGAAGGTTGCTTAATAGGAACAGTAAGTTCAGAAGTTATATCTCAAATGCGAAAATCAAACTCTTAAAATGAAGTTTTGAATAACACTCACATTGTTTGTTGTCAAAATAACAAAAACAACATAATATTAATAATTACAATTACAATACACTTTTAATATTATCTTAAACAAATACAAATGGTGGCGTAAAGAATGTGAGGGATTAACACAAGCTTTAGCAGTGTAATCCCCACATTTAGCCACCATTTTTAGTTCATTTCAGTTTACCAACCAAACAAATTTACTTTCTGGCGTGTGCTTGTCTGGTGGAGCGAAGCGACACCACTTGTATCAAGACAAGCACACGCCAGGGTTGCAAAATAGAATTTACA
Source organism: Christensenellales bacterium (assembly GCA_051886095.1). Classification (GTDB taxonomy): domain Bacteria; phylum Bacillota; class Clostridia; order Christensenellales; family UBA1242; genus UBA11490. The sequence continues at coordinate 516 of JBJEXU010000063.1, forward strand.
CATGTTTGGACACTAAAATATAAAAAATTTTTAAAAAGTATAACAAATATAAATATTTTATGTTATACTTATTGTAAGTTTAGATAATAGGAGGAAATATGTGTTTCCTATTAAAATGCTTGTTTAGTAAAAATAAATCTTCCAACAAATCAAATTCAATAATATCAAGCAAAGATAAAATTGATGAATTTGAAGAAATTGATGCATTTTTTGATGATGATGACTAACAAAAGGAAAAATTATGTTTGAGAATATAGACAATAAAACAAAGCTTCTAGGAGATGACTTAAAAGTCGAATTGAAGAAAGATTCAAAAGTAAGAATTGCTTCTTCATGTTTCTCTATGTATGCTTTCAAAGAACTTAAAGAAGAACTAAGTCAAATTGATGAACTTAGGTTTTTGTTTACATCCCCAACATTTACAAACGAAACACTTGCTGAGGGAACTAAAAAAGAAAAAAGAGAATTCTTTATTCCTAAACAAAATCGTGAAAATAGTTTATATGGAAGTGAGTTTGAAATTAAACTAAGAAATGAAATGACCTTAAAGGCAATAGCAAAAGAATGTGCTGAGTGGGTACGAAAAAAAGTAAAGTTTAAAAGTAATATAACAAACTCTACAATCCCTAACTTAATCGGTATTCAAAAATCAGATGGGCAATCAATAACCTATAACCCGGTAAATGGTTTTACAACAACTGACCTTGGCTATCAACAAGGAAATAGTATATTTACTGCAATAAGTAAAACTGACTTTGCTGAGCAAAGCAAGTTCCTATTCTCTATGTTTGATGAGATTTGGAACGATAAATCAAAAGTTGCAGATATCACCGACAATGTTGTTGAAATGATAAGCAGTGCATATCAAGAAAATAGCCCTGAATTTATATATTACATAATTCTATACAATATTTTTAGTGAATTTTTAGATGATATATCAGAAGATAATATGCCAAATGAAGCAACTGGCTTTAAAGATACAAAAATTTGGAATATGTTATATGATTTCCAAAAAGACGGAGTTATTAGCATCATTAACAAACTAGAAAAACACAATGGCTGTATTTTAGCAGATAGCGTTGGTCTTGGTAAAACATTCACAGCATTAGCTGTTATTGCTTATTACTCTCTTAGAAATAAAAGCATACTTGTATTATGTCCAAAAAGATTAAGCGATAACTGGACCCAATATTGTGGTAGTAGCAATGATACTCCCAATATTTTCTATGAAGATAGGATTCGCTATGAAGTTTTATATCACACTGACTTAGGTAGAGCTGGTACTGCTCATAATGGTAGAGATTTAAAACTCGTTAACTGGGGTAACTATGATCTAGTTGTTATTGATGAAAGCCATAATTTCAGAAATAACAATCCAGTCAAAGACAAAGAAACGAGATATGACTTTTTAATCAATCATGTTATTAAAGAGGGTGTTAAAACAAAGGTTTTAATGCTTTCTGCTACCCCTGTAAACAATAGATACAATGACCTTAAAAATCAATTAGCATTAGCATATTCGCAAAATTATGAGGCTTTTGAAAAGAGTTTGGATACCAAAAGCAATGTTGCTACAATTTTCCGTCAAGCACAAGCTGTGTTTAATGATTGGAGTAAATTGCCACCAAATGAAAGAAAAACAAAGGATTTGATTGATAGTTTAAGTATTGACTTTAAAATTTTGCTTGATAGCGTAACAATTGCAAGGAGCAGAAAAAACATAACCAAATACTACAATATGAATAGTATTGGCAAATTCCCTGATAGACTTCCACCTCGTTCACTATATCCTGAACTTACACAAAGAAAAGATGTGTTAACTTATAAAGAGATTTATCAGCACATTAAATCAATGTCCATGTCAGTTTATGGTCTATTTGATTTTATTTTAGATAGTCAAAAGTCTAAATATGAAAGACGATATGATGTTGAATTTAAAGCATCAAACTTTGGTTCTAACATGGAAAAAGGTAGACAAAGTGGTATTAAACGACTTATGACTGTCAACTTACTCAAACGATTAGAATCAAGTGTTGAATCTTTTAGATTGACAATGAGAGGTATGCTTGACTTAAACAAGTCAGAGTTAAGACGGTTAGACTATTTTGAAAATGGACAACTACGTCCTGATGCAACAACAAGCAAAAAGATGTTCAATTATGAAGTGTTTGATCAAGATGAAGATGGAAGCCTTAACCTAGTTCAAACTGATAAAGGTAAAGATGTCGCTATTGAATATGCTGATATTGATAGAGTTTCTTGGCGTAACGCAATGCAAGAAGATGTTAGAATTTTAGAGCATTTGCTTAGCGAACTTGAAAAAGTTACACCTGAATATGACTTAAAACTACAAACCTTAAAAGACATTATTGACGATAAAATCAAAAATCCTATCAATGACGGCAATAAAAAAGTTGTCATATTCTCTGCTTTTGCTGATACTGCAAATTACTTATATGACAACTTGCATAAATGGTTAAAAGACAACTATGGTATTGAAACCGCAATGATTGAGGGTGGACAAAACAAAGTTACACTAAAACATTGTCCTAAGAAAACTAATACACTTCTTACAATGTTTAGCCCTATCTCAAAAAATAGAGATAAAGTATTTAGTTGGATTCCAAAGCAAATTGAAAGTTATAATGATCCAAAGCTTAATTGGAGTGGAAAAATTGACAAACATGAGTTTGACGATTGCTTCAAAGATATTGATGTGTTAATTGCAACCGACTGTATTTCAGAGGGACAAAACTTACAAGATTGCGATATGTGTATAAACTACGATATCCACTGGAATCCAGTTAGAATCGTGCAAAGATTTGGTCGTATTGACCGTATTGGTAGCATCAATAAAGTAATTCAGCTTGTAAACTTTTGGCCACCACTTCCTCTTAATGAGTATATAAATCTTACTGATAGAGTTAAAAGTAGAATGACAATAGTTGACCAAACAGCAACAGCTGATGATAACTTGCTTAGTCCTGATGACCAAATTGATGATTACCGAGAAGTTCAAATTAAAAAACTTCGTGAGGGCGAAAATATCGACCTTGAAGATACAAGCAACGGAATTTCAATCTCAGACCTAGGACTTAATGAATTTAGAATGGATGCCACTGAGTTTGTAAAAACCTATGGCGAACCAAAGCGAGTTCCAAAAGGTTTGCATTGTGTAATTGAAAAAGATGAAAGCAAAGGCATTGTTCCCGGAGTTATTTACATTTTGAGAAATCATAATGACAATGTAAATATTAACAGGCAGAATCGCTTGCATCCTTACTACCTAGTTTATGTTGGAGAAAATGGCGAAATTGTAAACAATCACCTTGAAGTTAAAGAGGTTTTGGATGCAATAAGAATATCTTGCAAAGGAAAAACTGAACCTGTATACAATGCTTGCAGTAAATTCAATGAAGAAACAAATGATGGTTTAGATATGTCTAAATATAGCAAGTTACTTGAAAAATCAATTGAAAGCATAATTCAAGTAAAAGAACAAGGTGACTTAAATGCATTATTCAAACAAGGTAGCATGGTTTTGGATGGTGTAAAAATTAAAGGTTTAGATGACTTTGAACTAATAGCATTTGTTGTGGTTAAATAAGGAGTTTAGATGTTTATTTATAACGAAAAAACGAAAGTTAATATGCAATTTAAGATGCTTGAATTGTTTAGAACGATAAAAGCTGATAAAGTCATTAAAGCTGATGCAGGTAATGTTGTAAAAGTTACTTTATCAAATGTTCTATCTCCTGAACGCACAATGATGGAATCAAGCAAAAATGTGCAAGAAATTTATATTTTTGATATTGAACTAAATTCAAATAAAATGCCTGAAAAATTTATTGAAGCACTTAACAAAAGTATAAATTTTCAAATACTGATAAAATTGCACTACAATAATGCAGTAAAATATGTTGTTTCAATTAAAATATTTAGTGAAGAAAAAATTAGAATATTAAAAACATTCGAAACGGACTGGCAAAAAGAAGAACTCAAAGAATTCCCAATCACAAATAAACTTGAAAATGTTTTCAAAGAAATGGTTTGCTTTATCGCACACTATCATTTTAGACAAGATGAAGAATTTGAAGATTATGTTGAAAGACTCTTTAACATTAAAAAGTGCAAATCAGAGATAGAAAAACAAACAAAAACTATGAATAATGAGAAACAGCCCAATATTCGTATGAAATTAAACGATGAAATAAAGCAGATGAAAAAACAACTGCAAGAATTGGAGGGATAAATGAATAATAATAAAAATGAAATAACTATTCGTTCAAGCACAGCAGAATATCTAACATATATTGCATCGATTGGAGATGATGATAAAGCAATTGAAGTTCGCTATGAAGATGAAAACATTTGGCTAACTCAAAAAATGATGGCTGAATTATATGGAGTTAATGTTTCAACTATTAATGAACATATAAAGAAGATATTTGATGATAACGAACTAAGTGAAGATTCAGTTATTAGGAATTTCCGGATAACTGCAAGTGATGGCAAATCTTACAATACAAAACACTATAATCTTCAAATGATAATTGCAGTTGGATTTAAAGTTAATAACGAAAGAGCAGTTCAATTTAGAAAATGGGCAAACTCAATTGTTAAGGATTACACCATTCAAGGCTGGGTTATGGATGATGAAAGGCTTAAAAATGGTGGGACAATTTTAACTAAAGATTATTTTGCTAAACAATTAGAAAAGATAAGAGAAATTCGTTTATCTGAAAGATTGTTTTATCAAAAAATTACTGATATTTATGCTACTGCAATAGACTATGATGCAAATGCCAAAACTACTCAAAGATTTTTTGCTGCAGTTCAAAATAAATTGCACTACTCAGTTCATGGACAAACTGCTGCTGAACTTATTTACAATCGTGCAGATGCAGAAAAAGAAAATATGGGATTAACATCTTGGGATGGCTCTCCAAACTCGAAAATTCACAAATATGATGTTGTGGTTGCAAAAAACTATTTAACTGAAAAGGAACTTTCTGCTCTTGGCAGAATTGTGTCTGCATATTTAGATATGGCAGAAGACCAAGCAATGAGAAATATTCCTATGACAATGCAAGACTGGGAAGAAAGATTAAATGGCTTTTTAAAACTATGGGATAGAGAAATTTTGCAAGACAACGGAAAAATAAGTGCAGAACTTGCAAAAGCAAAAGCAGAAACCGAATTTGAAAAATATAGAGTAATTCAAGACAGACTTTACCAAAGCGATTTTGATAAACTCTTATTGCAAATTAAAGATGATAAAGATTAATGTAACTATGTGAAACAGCCAAACATACGAATGGCACTAAACGATAAAATTAAGCAGATAAAAAAGCAACTGCAAGAGTTGGAGGGGTTATAGTGAAAGATATAAAGATTGATAACATTCTTAGTTCATACGACAAAATTAAAGAATCTACGATAAATAATAACCCACATGAGTTGAATTGTGCATTTTATAATTTATTATTTAATTTGTTTGCATTGCGAGAAAGCATGGGAAAAAAAGATACTCATAAAGAAAAATCGCTGATGTTAAAAGATGATTCAATTTTTGGTGCATTAAAATGTCTTTATGATATTTACAAGCATGCGAAAGAGGAAGATGCAAATAATTTAAAAAAGATCAGTGTATTTGTATATGTAAAAAAATATCCATATAGTTATCCATATACATATGGAAAGGCTTTTATGAGATATACACATTTGGATGAAGATACAATTTGTCATCTACAAAAAGAAAAATATGGAGACCACTTCAAATATTTGTATGAGAAATATTTAGAAAATAAGATGCTTGATGATATTTTAGATAAAGCATTAAGTGATATAAAAGGAGATAAATAAATGGATAAATTAGATATGCAAAGTAAGAATTTGGTAGATGAAAATATAGAGAAGATTGCT
>JBJEXU010000063.1:6540-10251 GCA_051886095.1 Christensenellales bacterium
TAAATTAGATATGCAAAGTAAGAATTTGGTAGATGAAAATATAGAGAAGATTGCTTTAGTTTTCCCTAATTGCATTACTGAGGGGAAAGATGAAAATGGAAAGCTAACAAGACTTGTTGATTTCGACTTGCTTAAACAAGAACTATCAAAAGAAATTGTTGAGGGTAATGATGAAAGATATACTCTCAACTGGGCTGGAAAAAAACAAGCAATTTTAACCGCCAACTCTCCTATCAATGCAACACTTCGACCTTGCAGAAAAGAAAGTGTTGATTTTGACAATACTAAAAACCTTTACATTGAGGGCGATAACTTAGATGTTCTTAAACTTTTGCGTGAAACATATTTAAACAAAGTTAAAATGATTTATATTGACCCACCATATAACACGGGTAATGACTTTGTTTATGAAGATGACTTTGCAACTAGCACTGAAGATTATTTGCAAGCAAGTAAAAGTTACGATGACCAAGGCAACAGGATGTTTCAAAACAATGATAGCAATGGTAGATTTCATAGTGATTGGCTTTCTATGATGTATTCTCGCCTAAAACTTGCAAAAGATTTGCTAACTGATGATGGTGCAATTTTTATTAGTATTGATGATAATGAAGTTGACAATTTAAAGAAAGTTGCGAATGAAATATTTGGAGAAAAGAATTTTATTGCAAACTTAATCTGGAAAAGTAAAAGTGGTGGAGCAAATGACTCTAGATTTTTTGCTGTTGATCATGAATATGTGATTGTTTACGCAAAAAATGCAGAAAAGCTTACAATTCTGCAAGATAAAGAAGCCACTGTTACTACTAGTTATAATAGAAAAGATGAGAATGGAGAATATGCACTAGATAGACTAGATAAGCAAAGTATCAGATACTCTAAGGCTCTAGATTATGAAATTGTTGGACCCGATGGACAAATTTATACACCAAAACATAAAGATCCAAACAATCCAAATGCAACTTGGAGATGGAGTAAAGAAAATGTTGAGACAAATAAACATTTATTAGTTTTTGAAAATGGCTGTGTTTATACAAAAAATTATAAGAAAGATGGTGCTATTGCAAGGAGTTTGTTGATAGAAGACAGATTTGGAAGAACAAGAACAGGAAAAACAGATGTGTTCTCTTTATTTAATATTAATCTTTTTTCAAGTCCAAAACCATATAAACTAATAAGGTTTTTAGAAATGATTGTCGCAGATAAAGATGCAATAATTTTAGACTTTTTTTCAGGTTCTGCAACTACTGCTCATGCAACGATGCAATTAAACTCTGAAGATTCTGGCAATAGAAAATTTATTATGGTCCAACTTCCTGAAAAATGTGATGAAGAGTCTGAAGAATATAAAGCAGGATACAAAAACATTTGCGAAATAGGCAAAGAAAGAATTCGCCGAGCTGGACAAAAAATAAAAGAAGAAATTGAAAATTCAACAAGAATTTATGGAAAAGATAGAACTGAAAAGTTGCAACCTACAACTGAAAATAAACAAGCATTGCAAATGGCTATTGAAAAGATTGATAATGATAATATACAGTCATTTGAAAATTTGGCAGATAAAAAAATACCTGATATTGGTTTCCGAGTATTAAAACTTGATTCAAGTAATATGAAAGATATTTACTATAACCCATCTGATCTAAAACAAAGCAATTTATTTGACCTTACAAGCAACATTAAGGAAGATAGGTCTGCAGAAGATTTACTCTTCCAAGTTATGCTTGAAATGGGTGTTCTCCTTTCAAGTGATATAAAAGTCGAAAATATTGCAGGTAAAAAGGTAGTCAATGTAAATGATGGCAACCTTGTATGCTGTTTTGATGACAACTTGACTGATGAAGTCGTAACTCAAATTGCTAAAATGCAACCACTTTACGCAGTATTTAGAGATTCTTCAATGTCCACCGACAGTGTTGCAGTAAACTTTGACCAAATCTTCGAAACCTATTCCCCAACCACAACAAGGAAGGTGTTATAAGAAATTAAATACATAAGAAAATAAAGGAAGGTTGTATGTCTAAATATCGTATGTATATTGATGAAAGTGGAAATTCAGATATAGGTATAAATGCTGGTGAAAATAATAGATTTTTATGTTTAACAGGTGTTATTTTTGATTTAGATTATGTGAACACTGAGTTTTCAAAAGAGTTTGAAGATTTTAAAAGAAAATATTTTGGATTCAATGCTGACAATCCTGTTATTTTACACAGAAAAGATATAATGAATTATCGAGGAAAATTTAAAGTTCTAAAAGATGAAGAAGTTAGAAAAAATTATAACAAAGAATTATTTGAAAATTTAAGTAAATGGAAATTTTCGATAATCTCAGTATTGCTTGATAAAAAAGAAATTGTTGATGTTTATGGTCAATGGGCAAAACACCCTTATCATTTTTGCTTAGAAGTTTTGTTGGAAAAATATAGTATTTTTTTAAAATATAATAGAGCAATTGGTGATGTAATGATTGAGTCAAGAGATAAGGAAGATGATAGAAGATTGTCTGAAGTTTATAGAGATATGTATAAGAATGGAACTGCTTATGTTAGTGGTGAAGATTTAAGAGATTATTTATCATCTGTTGAAATAAAAATTAAACCAAAAACTGCAAATATAGCAGGTTTGCAAATTGCTGATTTGTTAGTTACAAATATAAGAAATAGGATTTTAGAAAAATATAAATTAAAACAAGGAGTTCCAGATTCTTTTGGAAATCAATTAATAAATTTAATAATACCTAAAATTTTTAAACATAATCAGAAATATTGGGGCTACGGTTTGAAAAAATTACCATAAAAAAACCCACTCTTGCGAGTGAGTCGATGGACAAACCATCTCCCTCCATAATCATGGATTACTTATAGTATATGTTATATTTGTAAAAAAATCAATAATAAATGCCAAAAAAAATTATAAATTAGGAAAAAGAAATGAAATTTAAATTTAAAACACAACCATATCAACAAGATGCTGTAAGTAATATCTGCAAGGTATTTAAAGGACAGCCTCACTTGGATATGGTTAGATATACAAGAGATTTGGGTATTAGAAAAAAGACTGATGAATTAAAGCAGACTTCCCTTTTTGATGCTTATGAAGAAAATGATGATGGTTTTGAAAATGCTAAAATTCTGCTAGAAGATGCAGATCTTTTTGCAAACATTAAGAAAATTCAGCAAGAAAACAATTATAAAGAATCCGAAGAACTTGTTAGTGGTCTTGGCAGATGCTCTCTTGATATTGAAATGGAAACTGGAACTGGCAAAACTTATGTTTACATTAAGTCAATTTTTGAACTTAATCAAAGATATGGTTGGAGCAAATTTATTATTGTTGTTCCTAGTATTGCTATTCGTGAGGGTGTTAAAAAATCATTCTCTATGATGGAAGAACACTTTATGGATGAGTATCACAAAAAAGCAAGATATTTTATTTACAACAGTAAAAGACTCTCTGAACTTGATAGTTTTGCATCAAGTAGTGATATTCAAGTTATGATTATAAATGCTCAAGCATTTAATGCTAGAGGTGCAGATGCAAGAAGAATTGATATGGTGCTTGATGAATTTCAGTCAAGACGACCTATTGATGTTGTTGCTAAAACAAGACCAATACTTATCATTGATGAACCACAAAAGCTTGGTGGCGAAGCTACACAAAGCTCACTTAAAAAGTTTAACCCACTCTTTAATATGAATTTCTCTGCAA
>JBJEXU010000063.1:10351-12270 GCA_051886095.1 Christensenellales bacterium
ACACAAAGCTCACTTAAAAAGTTTAACCCACTCTTTAATATGAATTTCTCTGCAACTCACAAAAAGCACAATAACCTTATCTACTCCCTTGATGCTTTGGATGCCTATAATAAAAAGCTTGTTAAAAAGATTCAAGTTAAGGGCTTTGAAATTAAAAACTTGCGTGGAACAAATGGATATTTATACTTGCAAGATATTATTCTTTCAAAAAATAAACCACCTATGGCAAAACTTGAATTTGAAATTAACTACAATAAATCTATTAACCGAGAAACAAGGATTTTAGGCGTTGAAAGGAACCTTTACTATGAATCAAAAGAAATGGAACAATACAAAAACGGTTACACAATCAAAGAGATTAACCCATTTACAAACACTGTTACATTCTTAAACGACATAGAAATCAAGATTGGCGAAGTTATTGGAGATATTTCTGATAAAGATATTCGTAGAGTTCAAATAAGAGAAACAATTCGTTCGCACTTTGAAAAAGAAGAAAGACTTTATGAAAAAGGAATTAAGTGCTTATCACTATTTTTCATTGACGAGGTTAAAAAATATAGAGATTATGACCAACCTGATGAAAAAGGAGAATATGCTAGAATGTTTGAAGAAGAATATACAAACATTCTTAATGAGTATTTAACCCTATTTGAAACACCATATATCAAGTATTTAAAAAAGATTACTGCACAGGAAACACACAAAGGATATTTCTCAGTTGATAAAAAAGGCAGATTTATTGATTCAAAAGATAATAAAGAAACAGGCTCTGATGATATTTCTGCTTATGATTTAATCTTAAAGAATAAAGAAAGATTACTTTCATTTGAAGAACCTACAAGATTTATATTCTCCCACTCTGCACTTCGTGAGGGCTGGGATAATCCAAATGTATTCCAAATTTGTGCATTAAAACCGGGTGGAGAATCTGCTATTGCTAAAAGACAAGAAGTTGGTCGTGGACTTCGTATTTCAGTAAATATGCTTGGAGAGCGAGCTGATGTTCACTACTGTGGTGTTACTGGAAACGACTTCCACAAAATTAATATGCTAACAGTTATTGCAACTGATAGTTACAAAGACTTTGTTAGTGATATTCAAAGAGATATCAAAGCCAACCTTTCTGATAGACCAACAAGAGCAACTATTGAATTCTTTAAAGGTAAAATGGTTTCAGATGGACATACTCCAATTGTTGTTGATACCAACATGGCAAGTGACATTCAAAGTTATTTAAGATTTAGCGGTTATGTTGACAAAGATAACAAACTCACTGAAAAATACTTTGTTGATAAAGAAAATAATGCACTTAAAGAAATGCCTGAGATACTTGCTCCTTACACTGAAAGCATACATAAATTAGTGCAAGGAATATTTGATGAGAAAGCTCTTGAGGGCATGATTGAAAATGGAAATGAAACAAAAGTTGTTGACAACGGACTTAATGACAATTTTGCTAAAAAAGAGTTTCAAACACTTTGGAATTACATTAACCATAAGTATGCATACAAAGTTGAATTTGATAGCGATGAATTAATCCAAAAATCAATAGAACATATCAATAATAAATTGTTTGTTGCTGAAATGAAATACACCGTTACAATTGGCGAACAAAGAAAGATTATGGATGAAAACCAAGTTAAGCGTGGAGATTCGTTCGGAACAACAAAAACAAGAACTGAGAGCATCTTAAATGCAGGTGCAGATAGCACAAAATATGATTTAATTGGAAAGATTGTTTCGGGTACCACTCTAACAAGAAAAACAATTGTTAAAATATTAAGTGGAATCAGTGCTGAAAAGTTTGGAATGTATAAGTTAAACCCTGAAGAATTTATTTCAAAAGTTATCAAACTTATAAATGAACAAAAAGCAACAATGATTGTTGACCATGTTACTTACAATATGACGGACGG
>JBJEXU010000064.1:0-3316 GCA_051886095.1 Christensenellales bacterium
AGTTTGCGTTTCGACCACCCGTTCCGAATTTCTCAATAAACATTCTAACAGTCTGTAAGTTCCTTAAGTGATAATCATTAGTCTCCACTTCAATCATCTCGTCTACTAGAGCAATCAAGTCGTCAAATATAGGGAAATCTTGAGGCCTTAACTCAGAAATATCAGTCATACTGTCTATTCCCTTTCGCCTATAAAGTTCGGCAGTAATAGAGTTAAGCATCTCAAATGCATCGGTATTTATTCCCGGTAAAATCAACCTATAGAATTGTTCCATAAACTGTAAGTGCTCATTAAAACTATCATTACTTTCACCCTCTTCCGCTTCCAATGAAGGATAAATATGGAAAGGATTAAATATACCATCGCTTGAGTTACCAACGTCAATTATTTTACCACCAAGGTTATGACAAAGTATCTCATATTCGTTTTCGGGGTCAAGAATGAATACACGAGTATTGTCCGCTGCAAAGTTGGTTAGCAAGGTTTTAGTACAATAAGATTTACCAGAACCAGACTTACCAATAATCATCATATTACTATTAACTCTTTCATTATTACGGGCAAAGAAATTAACGAAAACTGGATATTGATTATATCCAATATATAACCCCCTTTCATCGTGTAAACTGGTAGAAATGAATGGGAAAGCAGCCGCAAGAGTGGAAGTTTGAATACCCCTGCCTGCAGACTTAGAAAGTGTATCTAACATAGAAATATTAGAAGATATAAACGCGTCTACTTGTCTAGCAAAGTTCTCAGAGAACCTATATCCATTCTGACGCAAAACCGCCCTTACTTCCTTCTTAACTGATTCTTTAGCACAAATATGAATTGTAGTATTATATAAGTTCTCATTAGAGCCTTTGATTCTCTTAAGTAGTTCTTTCAATGTTTCTACGTGTTGCTGAGCATCAATTTTTTGTGAAGAACGCATATCTTTGCCTAGTTTAATCTCCATTTCCATAAGGGATTTATCTAGGTCTTTCTCTGCCTTATACTTATCAATAGGAGATATATTAACAACAACCCTACTTTCGTCCAAAGCAAATAATGGATAAGCCCAAGCATTAGGCACTTCTATAGGATAATCGGTTATAGTAAAATATCTATATGTTTCTCCATCAATCTTTGTGTTATTCATATTAAACTTAACATCATCTGGATAAACCCAACTGGCTTTCTCATTAATGTTAAGCATCTCAACTTCTCTTTCGTCAAAATCAGAACAGAAAGTACTTTTCATAAATACATATAATTGGTCGCCTTGAATAATGTCTGTATAAATTGGAGTAACCGAACTCTCAAGTTGCGAAACTATACCATTAACCGTATTATTAAGAGCATCTCTATCTCTATCATAAACAACCAAATAATAATGGTCTTTAATGATTTTTTCTTTCTCGTTCATATATCTAATGGCTTGAAGTCTTTCTTCAAATACAGGACTTCGACTATCAATCTCTTCCTTATTATAAAGCCCTCTATCAGCCATATCATTAAGTGTGTTATATCTATAGTCCTCGTAACTTTCCATTTGGTCAAGAACCATAGGCTTTTTAGTCTTAACAATACTCATTTGTTGAGTTAAATTAAGCCTTGAAATTGCACTTGCGAATGCATTAATTGTCATATCCTGTTTCTCTTCAGTAAGTAAACCAAAAGACATTGGAAAAATCTCAATTACCATTCCATAGTATTCGCCAAATTTCAAGAATTTATCTGTATTAAGGTCATCAAAAGGCATTATGCGTTTAATATTAGTATTGCCAGTATCTTTCTTAGAATAATGCTTGTAATATGCTAAGTATTTAAATGCAAGAACAATGCTGTAATAGACTCTAATACCATCTCCAAGTTCTAAAAATAGTACCGCCCAAATTCCACCAAATAACAAAGCCACATATAAGTTATATAGCCAATAATCAAATAAATTAATAGTAGTTGCAAGTAGTATTGTAACAGCAAGACCAAGTAGAAGTAAAATACAATCAAGAATAGTAAAATTCTTAAAAATAGTTACTTTAACTTTGGTCTTTCTAGGAATAAATCTCATCATATCCCACATTCTCCATTTTTCAAAAAACCATTAATATCCATACATAAAAAGTTTCAAAAATCAATCTTTAATTTAATTCCCCCAGATTGCGAGTAAAGAGGAAAAACAAATGATTGATTTTTAAAACCCATTACTAATTTTTATAGTACTATAAGTCATCGACTAGAAAGAGAAAATCGAGAAATAATAGCATATAAACAATCAGCAAGATAGTTCTTACACAAATTTGATGATAGCAATTTAAAAAGTTATGTTATTTTCCTTTTTATTTTTTATTTTTTTTATTTTAATTTTATTTTTTTTATAATTTTAATTTGTGCAAAAATTATCTATTTAAAGTATACAACAAAAAAAATATTTAACAAAATAATTTTAAGTATATTAATTAAATTAACACACTTTCATTTTTTAACCACAAAAAAAATCAACCTCATTAAATTAACGAAGTTGATTTTTAAATTTTTGTTAAAATTATTAATTCTAAATAATTTGGTTAGATGCTGAAATCTATATTATCAAAATACTATTTAAGTTCGTTCATAACCTTCTTAACAATCTCTTCAATTTGTATTAACATATTCATATTGCCTTTAGCACCTTCTTCATTAAATACTTTCTGAAGTTCTGCTCTTAAGATATCGGCATTCATAATACCACCACTCTTCTTCAATGCCTCTGCAATTGCAGCCTTCATTGATTTTGCATCAAATTGTATATTTAAGTCGCTTTTTAAGTTTAATTCATATGTTTCTTTGTTATTTTGACTGTCTTGTACTTTTTTAAGTACTTCTTCTATCTTTGCATAGTCAACATCAGCACCTTTACTATTTAAATATTGTTGAGTTCTTTCGTACATCTCTAGTATTTTATTATTATAGTCTTCTTGAGATAATTGTCCACTTCCTAATCTATTATCTAATAAAGACTTGTTCCTAGCTTCTCTTTCTAAATATGTTGATGCTTCAGTTTTAATATTTTGATTAGCATTTTCAACTTCTTCAACTGTTCTCTTCGCAATAATTTTAGAACCTCCTCCCAACATAACAGTATCTGCTTTAGCAAAAATTGGACTATCTTTATATCTATCTTTAACCCTGTCCTCTCTCTCTTCTTGAATTTTCTCAACTGATGAAGCGTGATTACCTTTCATCTTCTTCATACCATCTAACGCCATTTTATCGATTTCATGAACTTGTTTTGAACCAGGTATCATATCCATCGTCTTTCCCCAAGAACTTTCAAAAAATCCACCAACATAAG
>JBJEXU010000065.1:0-3304 GCA_051886095.1 Christensenellales bacterium
TACAAAGAATATAACATCAAGTGTAAGTGTAATAATGTTAATTATCATTAACCAGAACGGAGCAATCTCAAATGCTGTAGTTCCGTTAAATATTGCAAGTGCAGATAGGTTAGTACTGCCATATAAGAAATATCCACCAACAAAAGTTATTACACTTGAGAATATCATAAAAGATAATACGAAAAATATTGTTGCAAGGAGTTTTGCAGTTATAATCTTAGACCTTTTATAAGGTCTTACAAGTAGCAATTTTATTGTGCCACTTTCAGTCTCGCCTGTAATAAGATTACAAACAAGCATCATAGCAAATATAATAATAATTAAAGTACAAAGTTCCATCGAAAAATACACAAAATCATACATATTGGTTTTTTCTCCAGAATTTTGACTGAATGAGAAATTATTTAAATAAGAGTTTTCATATTTATTGTTAGCAATATAATAAGAATTAGTAGTTATACTTTCATTTGCTTCATATTTATTGAAATCTTTTAAATGATAACCATAAAATGATTTATATGTTGATTGGTCGTAATTATTTGTAATATTAATTAAAATTTTCTGTGTAACTAAACTACTATAAGTTGTTTGAAGCAAACTATAATTTGTAATTTCTTTAGAAATATTTTTTATAGACTCGTCTTTAATTTTACCATAAACACTATCTAAAATTTGTGTTTTATTTTCATTTACATGATTTTGAATTACTATTAATTCATCAACTAATCTATTAGTAATAAATACTTGAACAATATCTGTTTTATAGGTTGAAGTCTCGTTAGAGGTAAGGTTTTTTAAAAAATTATATATATTTGTTTTATCTAGATTTGATTTTACATCTTTATGTTTATCTAGATTTTCGTTATCAGTTACTGAAATTGAAAGAAATTCTATTGCTTCTTCAACTTTCTCTTTAATTAATAAATGATTATCGTTACTAATAAGAATTACAGGAAATTCGCTACTTATTAAACTATTATAATAATCATTAAATAATTTTAAGGATTTTAATAAATTTGCTCTAGTTGCCTTTATTTTGTACATATTTCCAGCACCACCACCTATAGATGTGGCATAATCTAAATAAAACTTATCAAAATCAATAACTAAGCCTTTTATTGTGGTATAAACAAAATTTATACCATTATTAAGTACTTTATTTAATGAAGCCTCATAATTGTTTTTAAGATAGATATTAACAATGTCACTAGAAGAGTAATCAGTTAAATTATTTACATAATTATAAAATTTATCAAGGCTACTACAAGCATCTGATAAATAATAATTTCTATTATCTGTCAATCCTTCATATTCAACATTAGTGAGTGTTACACCTGATATATCTGTAAATTCTTTAACGGTGTCAAGATTTTTATAAGCATCTCTAAATTTATTTAAAAATTCAATTAATTCAAGTCTATTTGAATCTCTCTTAGATGGGTTGGTTTCTTGAATTATTTCATTCATTTTATCAATAACATCAATATAATAATCAGTAAGAAGATTAGCATTAGTATTAATTGCTTGATAATATTTAATTGTATTGTCTGTAATAGTATATTTTTCATCAAATGAACTTTTAGAATTTATGACTTTATCGTCATAGAAATGCTCATAGTATTCTTGTGCAGTGCTGGCATCTTCATAAACAATTGTATTATCAACTCTAGTTGAAGGGTTAAAAATAGTAATTGACGCTAAAATAGTGACAACTATAAAAATTGCCATTATAAAAATACTAGGTCTTTTAAATATTTTAACAAATTCTGCTTTTGTAAGCCTAAATGTACTTGTCATAAGCACTCCTTATATAACTAAAATTATAAAATATTAAATAATATTAGTTCTTCCTTTTGTTTTGTTATTAATGATTTCTAGGAATATTTGCTCAAGTGATTTAGATACAACATCAATACCAAAAATCGATATACCATAACCAAGTAATTTTTGTGTAATTTCCGTTATTTTATCTTCAGTAGTGTAGGCAAGAACTCTATTACCGGCAATGTCAACCTTAATCTGCATTTCATTTACAAGAATTTTACCAGCAAAATTAGGAAAATCAACTTTGATTTGAATTCTTTTAGCGCCTTGAATACTTTCTCTTAGGCTATTTATAGACCTAATTTCAAGTAATTGACCATTATTAATAATTCCTATTGTATCACAAATTTGTTCCATATCAGAAAGCATATGAGAAGAAATAAGTATTGCAATTTTGTATTCTTTAGCAAGTATCTTTAAGAAATCTCTCATTTCCTTCACACCATTTGGGTCAAGTCCACTAAGAGGCTCGTCTAGTACAAGTAGTTTAGGGGAATGAAGTAGTGCCTGAGCAATTCCAAGTCGTTGTTTCATTCCTAAAGAATATGTCTTTAATTTATCTTTTAGTCTGTGTTCCAGTCCTACAACTCTAGAATATTTCATTATGTCTTTCTTAGTAATATTCTTATAAAGACTTGCGTAATATTTTAAATTATCCATACCAGACATATTGGGATACATTAGAGGATTTTCAATTAATGCACCTACATATTTAAGGGCTTTTTCAGAATCCTTTGGCATATCATAATTACATATTCTGATTTGACCCTTAGTAATACTAGTAAGCCCACAAATCATTTTCATTGTTGTAGTCTTACCAGCACCATTAGGTCCAAGAAAACCAAAGATTTCGCCTTCTTTAATGGTAAAGGAAACATTATTAACAGCAACTCTATTCCCAAAAGTTTTGGTTATATTACTAACATTAAGAACAACTTTTTCCAATTCATTCTCCTTTATTTTTATTTTAAAGTAATAAGGTTGAATTTTTAATAATAAAATATTATTGTTTAGTTTAATTTCTGAGGTAATTTATGTTAAAGAAATTTTTATTTTATTTTCTTAGTATCGGACTAATAATTGGTGTAATTATTTGTATGTCTTATGTAAATATTACAACAATTAGTTTATTTTTAAAAATATTTTTAAGCACTTTAACTGTTATATTATTTGCACTATCAATACTATTTAAATGGTTAAATCTTAAAGCATTAAGTAAATCGTCAATTACTTTATTTTTTGCATTAGGTATTTCAATTATTATATATACAATTTTGTACAAGTATAACGTTTTATATATTTTTTCATCTGTTACAACCTTAAAAAACTACATATTATCAACTGAAGAAAAAGGTGTATTTGTATATATTCTAATTCAATTCTTGCAAGTCGTATTTTTACCAATTCCAGCATCTGTTATTTGCATAGTTGGAAGTTTAATTTATGGACCAATTTTAGGTGGAATTTATTGTAGTATCGG
>JBJEXU010000066.1:0-3270 GCA_051886095.1 Christensenellales bacterium
ATTTTAATTCTTGATGAGCCAACAAGTGGACTAGATTTGAAAATGCAACAAACATTCATTGAATTTATCAAAAACGAAAAGAAACGAGGAAAAACAATCTTGCTTTCAAGTCATATTTTTAGTGAAGTTGATGCCACTTGCGATAGAATTGCGATTATCAAAGACGGAAAAATTGTGTCTGAATTTATTGCTGGCGATTTAAAGCATAAACAAGATAAGATTTATAGGGTTGAATTTAAAACAAAAGAAGAAAAACTAAAATTCAAACAAGAAAGTAAGAAAAGTGATAAATTTTCTATTCAAGACGAAGACAAAACACAAATGTTAATTTTTGTAAATGATAAAAATATAAACTATTTACTTACTATACTTTCAAAATATCAAATTGTATCGCTTGAACACTTAAAAGAAACACTAGAAGATTACTTTATGAAATACTACAAAGAAGATAAAGATTTTGGAGGTGCACTGTAATGGAAGATATTATTGTAATTCAAAATCTTACAAAAGATTATGGCGATGGTAAAGGTGTTTTTGACTTAAATTTCACTGTTAGAAAAGGTGAAGTTTTGGGATTTGTTGGTGCTAATGGTGCAGGAAAAACAACCACAATTAGGCATATTATGGGATTTTTAAAGCCCGATACAGGCAAAGTTACTATAAATGGTCTTGACGCTTACATTGATAGCGAAAAAACAAAAAAATATATTGGTTATATTCCAGGAGAAATTGCATTTCCAGATTTAAAAACAGGAACTGAATTTTTAAAATCACAAGCAGAATTTTTAAATCTAACCAATATGGATTATGCTAATTTTCTAATAGATACTCTGCAGTTAGACCCAACAGCCAATCTAAAAAGAATGAGCAAAGGCATGAAACAAAAAACGGCTATTGTTGCTGCCCTTATGAACAATCCAGATATTTTGCTTTTAGATGAGCCAACCACAGGACTTGACCCACTAATGCGACTAGCATTTTTAGATGTAATTGAAAAAGAGAAAAAGAAAGGTAAAACAATTTTAATTAGTTCACATCTTTACGAAGAACTTGAAAAAGTCTGCGACCGAGTGGCTCTTATTGACAAAGGACGTATCGTTAATATAACCGATATGAATGATATAAAAAATAGACCGATTACAGATTTTAAGATTGAATTTAACAAGAAAAGTGATTTTGAAGATTTTAAGAAATTAACTTATAACATTATAAGAATTCAAGAACAATACAATCAAGTAACCGTAAGTATTGAAAAGACAAAAATTCAAGAACTATTAAAAGACTTAACAATGTTTGATGTCAAATTTATAGCAGAAGTTAAATATACACTTGAAAAACATTTTTCAAATTTAATAAAGGAGAATAAAAATGATAAGTAAACCATTATTCAAACAATCTTGCAAAGCAAATGCAACAATTTGGACTTTTGTAACAACTATTACTTGCGCTATGCTTGCAATAATTATTCTTGTGCTTGGAAATCTTAATGTAAGCAGTATCAGAAATTCTATGGTTGATATGTTTATTGAAGACTCAATAGAAAGCACAATAGAAAAACAATCAATGACATATTTTAATATGACTGAGAGTGCACTTGTGAGTTACGAGGAACAAAAAGAAAAAAATATTATTTTAAAGAATTCAGCAGACATTTATAAACAAGCCAGAGTTGATGGTGCTGATGATATAACAGCAAGAAATGTTGTCATAACAACATTAGAAAGTTACACAAGCACAACCTTAACAAACGAAGAAAACGTTGCTATCAATTCATTTATTGATTATTGTTTAATTAACGAACAAGGATTATTGGATATTGATAATTTTAACTTTGATAGCGAAGTTAAATATTCAAATTTTATGTTAAATCAAATCGCCTATTCTATCTATAATGAACTTATAGAAACCGAAGGGCAGGAAACTGCTGACAATGCTAAACAATTTATTTCACAAGCCATAAATGATTATATAGTTCAAAAACAACAAACAGGCATAGAAGCTACTAAATTTGCAAGCACATATATTCCAGCTATATTAAAAGATATTTTTATTGAACAATCATTTGAATATCAAGACAAAACCCTTTCTATTAGTGATTATTATACTGCTGATGAAATTGCAGAAAAATCTTCATCTGCCATTACACTATTTAATGCTCAAAGCGAAATTAAAAGAGCGCAACTTGCAGAACAATATCAAGGTCAAGAAAATAGTTCTATATTGATAGCACAAGAACTTGCAGAATTTAGATTAAATTATATAGAGCAAACTTCGGGTGGACTTTTGGAAGAATTGCCAGAAAATGTATCTAACGCATTAAAAGAACTTGGAGAATTAAATATTTATAGTTTAGTTATAGGTGAAATTTTCTACCGTATTGCAGGGCTTTTATTACCAATAATATTTGTCATTATGTGTTCAAACAACCTTATTTCTTCACAAGTAGATAGTGGTTCTATGGCTTATGTTTTATCCACTCCAACAAAAAGAAAAACTGTTACTTTAACTCAAATTGTATATTTAGTTTCATCAATATTTGTTATGTGTTGTTTAACAACCATTACAAGTGTTGTATGTTTGGCGCTAGTTCAATCATCAGAAATAACAATAACATATTCACAAATTTTGCTATTTAATCTTGGCTCATTTATTACTTTATTTGCTATTTCTGGAATTTGTTTCTTGTCATCGTGTTGGTTTAATAGAAGTAAACAAGCAATGTCTGTTGGTGGAGGACTATCAATGTTCTTCTTAGTGGCAACCATACTTGGTTTATTTGGCTCAAAGGTTATGCCTTCAGCTATTAGAATTGAAGCAATGAATTACTTTAACTATGTGTCAATCATAACTTTATTTGATACTATGTCAATTATTAACGGAACTCTAACATTCCTTTGGAAATGGGCAATATTGCTTGTTATAGGAATTGCGACATACGCTGTGGGTGTAATAAAATTTAATAAAAAAGATTTACCATTGTAATAGGAAATAAATACTTAAGATACCTTATATTCTAACGGATATAAATGTTAGGGGATAAAATAAACTGTAGTTCTCGTCCTGCATCTCTACCAAATTATTGCTAACGCAATTTTTTTGCTAACAACTGCGTATTTGAAAACAAGTTTTTATACTTGTTATTAGCAAAAAAATATCTGGCAAAGCCAGATAATTTGGTAGAGATGAGTGGACTCGCATTCAAGCGGAGCGACAATTTTCGGGTGGCAGTGAAGCTGACGGGGACCCGAATACACACCGACCCCACTTATG
>JBJEXU010000067.1:0-3147 GCA_051886095.1 Christensenellales bacterium
AAAACGGTCTCGAAATTTAAACCCATTGATAATAAATCTTTGCAAAAATAAATCTTATACTCTTTATTAGTATATATGCTAAAGTTATTATCATCAACATAAATAGCAATTTGCCTAGTAGCAATAATATCATTTAGCATTTCTCTTAATTTATTATCATTATCTACTATTACAAATTCAGTTTCTAGAACTTTCTTGAGTTTGTTTTCTTTGTTAAAAAGTTCTTCTCTTCTAAGCAAAGAATTAAATTGATATCTTTTAAATACTTCATAAACATTATTATCAAATGGAAAATCATATTCAAAATCTTCAAGTTTATATCCCAAATCTTGACTAGTAATTATAGTGGCAAGATACTTAGATAGATACGCTTTTTCTTTGCCATCTAATAATTTATCTTTTAATTTTCCAGTTATATTATCTATATTAGCGTAAACCCCGTCTAGGTTATTATATTTCTCAAGTAATTGAATAGCGGTTTTTTCACCCACTCCTGCAACACCAGGAATATTATCACTACTATCCCCCATAAGACTTTTTAATTCAATAACCTGATTAGGCTCAACACCATAAATACTTTTTAGATTATCTTTAGTAATTTGTATGGTTTCGGTAATACCCTTCTTAGGAAACATAATTTCCGTATTATCATTAATTAATTGAAATGCATCTCTATCGGCAGAAACTATTATGTTATGAGTATCATACATTCTAGATAAACACCCCATAAGGTCATCGGCCTCAAGCCCCTCAAATTCAACTACCTTAATATGCATCTTGCTTAACAAGTCTTTAATAATTTGAAATTGCGAAATTAATTCAGTTGGAGTAGGTTTTCTCGTACCTTTATATTCTGGAAACTTTTCGTGTCTAAAATTCTTCTTAGCCACATCAAAAGTAACTGCGATATATTTAGGTTGTACCTCTTTAATAACTTTGACAATCATATTAGTAAAGCCAAAAACCGCATTGCTTATTTCTCCATCAAAGTTAGCAAGTTGAGGCAAAGCATAGAATGCCCTAAACATAAGGTTATTTCCATCTATAATTACAAATTTATCCATTTATACTCCGATTTCTCTATGATATATTTATTTAACTATAAATATATTATTGGGTCAAATTATTAACATTATTTTACTATAATTACAATTTTTTTCAAAACATATACTTCAACATAATTTTATATTTTGGTCAATTTTTGTTACAAATATTATTTTTAAATTTAATTTAATTATCATATAGCATTTTAACACAATTAAAATAAATTTAATAATATGAAATGAGGAGGTGAATTTATGTGTTGTAATAACAACTGCGGTTGTGGAAATATATTTTTTAGAAGAATAATTGTCACCGGTCCTACCGGTCCTAGAGGTGCTACAGGTCCTACTGGTCCTACGGGAGTAGGTATAACTGGTGCGACTGGTCCTACAGGACCTACTGGTGCAACCGGTCCTACTGGATTAAGTATAACTGGTCCAACAGGCGCAACTGGTGCTACCGGTCCTACTGGAACCACAGGAGCAACTGGTGCTACAGGTCCTACTGGAACCACAGGAGCAACTGGTGCTACAGGTCCTACCGGAGCAACGGGCGCAACTGGACCAACCGGAGCAACTGGTGCAACTGGTGCGACTGGCCCTACAGGAACAGATACCATAGCAAGTTTTGGAAGTTTCTTTACAACTGATGAGCAGTCAGTTGATGACGATTCCTTCCCATTAACTGATACTCAGGCAGTACAAGGTTTAACTATTGACCATACAACAGGTGTTGTAACATTACCTAATATAGGTAAATATCTTGTAGATTATGGTGTTTATGTTGCAAGCAGTGCAACTGCTGCAGATTCAATGTCTTTATTCTTAAATGGCGTTGAAGTTGATGGAACTGCAAGAGGACTTGAGAATAATACTATGATTAATGCAAGTGCTATCATTACTACAACTACTGCTAATAGCGAACTAAACATCGAGATTAATAGCACAAGTGCTGTTACATTCTTAGATAATGATGGCATTAATGGTTATTTAACTATAGTTCAAATTGCGTAAAAGTATAAATTATTTAGATTTTAGAATGTGTTAACTTAAAGTTAGCACATTCTTTTATCTTTTACCAAATACAACAAATTTTAATCTTTTTCACCACTGTTTTAGTTAAACAATAGTATTTCTAATTGTTAAAATTTAATAAATTAAAAATTAATTCATTTATTTGGGAGGATGATTTATGAAGAGATTTTATCAAATTTTAACATCTGCAATGCTTGTAATATTATGCAGTATTGCACTAACTGCTTGTGGAGTAATAGAAGTAAGAGGCAAAACATTTGTATATGATAGTGTTTCTATAGATTGGGGACAAGCAAAAGAAGAACAAAAACAAGCATTATTTGAAGAATTTTTAGTTAGTAATGAAACAGAACTACTTAATGTTCTAAAAACTCGTAATCAACGAAATTCAAGAATAACAACATTTGGCACAGATGGCAAATATGTAACTAGAAATTTAAATAATGAAATTCTTGACGAAGGATATTATAAACAAGATGACGAGATTATAACTTTAGCAGAAACAGAAGATGGTTTTTCAAATCCCGGTAATTATACTCTTAAAGCCAACGAAAAAGGATACATTGCTAACGACAAACTTAACGATGAATACAGTATCTTTGCTAGATATCAATATGTTTTAGATGAATAACAATGCTTTCTAAAGGACTTTTAAGTCCTTTTTTTAATTATATTTTTTACCTAAATCTAGCCAATTACAAGATTTTTGAATAGTACTAATTTCAAAATCAATATTGACAAAACAATCATTACGAGTTATTATAGTAATGAAAATTATAGGAGTAATATATGAAAGAACATTTACAATTTGTTTTAGAGTTACAATCAAAAACAATAGAGGGAATTCAAGAAACTAAGGAAAGACTACAAAACGAACTTTTAGAGTATCATAAAAGAACAATGACAATTAATAGACCAAAATCAGCACAAATTGCTATTAGTTTTTCATACTATGAGAATTCACTTAAAAAATGTATAAGTTATTGTGATTTTTTAATTAACGAGAGACAACAGCAAAATCACAAACAAACTTTTAACAATTTAGATAGCACAATTATAGAAACCCCTG
>JBJEXU010000068.1:0-3143 GCA_051886095.1 Christensenellales bacterium
TGCGATACAGCTGTCGCGTATTTATCGATCTCGCTTGCATAATAGCACTCCACCGCAATACCGGCGCGTTCCAGCGCGACACGCCCACAGGAAATGCCGTCAAATAGGCTTAAAACTTTCATATGTCTCCTTGAAATTTAAAGAAAAGTATAAATTATAAAGCGTACAATATACCGCACGATTAATTTATAGGCGCACAAACGCCGTTTATTCGGCAACAAACCGCAATATTTAAGAAAAAAGAAAACGAGGCTTTTGACCTCGTTTTCCGTACCGTTGAAGAAATGCAAGAAAGGATTTCGGTAGCCAAATTTCCACAACGGCAAAAAGTCCCAATATTTGGGGCTTTTTTATTGTTATGCATAATACTTAATTAAGCATAGAAATATTAAATAAAATTATAATACTACTTTGAATTAATTTTATTATGTATTTTATTAAATAAGGGTTGAAATTCTAAAGTCATTAGTGTTTTTAAATCAGAAGGCACTCCGTTACTATCTATGCAAATTACGCTAGAACTTAATGACTTTTCAATATTTTTAGCGATATATAAAATATTATTTATTTTATTAATTGCCAAAGAATTAAATTTACTAAAATCAAGAACACCATCAGAGCAAGCAATATTAATAATTCTAATTAATTCGCTAAAATTATAAATTATTAATACATTAGATTTATTCATTTCAATTTCTCTTTTTATTCTCTCAAGAACTAATTGAACGGTGTTAACAACTTCAGCATCAGGTTTATTAAATAATACATTTATAACTTCCATTTTTTGATGAGAATTATATTGTTCTTCTGGACGAGCCTTAATATTAATAAGTTTAACATTAACACCATTTTCATCGACTAAATCAAATCCCAAATCAACAGCATCTTTTAAAGACATATTCTCAATATAATGTCTTTCTCCCCTATGAATGGTCAAATCAAATTTATCTAAATAAAATTCATCACCAAGACCATTATAAGGCAAATCATCAAAATCCTGTGTATTTTTAATTTTAGTAGCATCTTCAATTTGATTAATTTCATATACAATCTTAGGCTTGTTTTCCATTATAAACTTTGCTTTGCCATATATATAATAACCTTTCTTAAGATTATATTTCTTTAATATGGAAGTAGTTAAATATGAATCTTTAGAATTAGGAGCATATCCATCGAACCTCAATATGCCATAACCACTTGGATGAATATCAACAAACCCCTCCACATTGAATATGTTCTCATTATTATTTACATTATATTTAGCCTCATTCTGATTAATGCTAAAGGAAAAACCAACCATATCATTAACTGGGTATGGAGTATTACTATCATAATTTGGCTTTTTCTTCATTATTAATGTATTATTTGCGATGACGTCTTCATCTAATTGATTAGATTTATCTGTGTCAGATTTTTTATTTAATAAAGTATCAAGGACATTAGAATTATCCGAAATTAGAAGATTAAAAAAATCAACTTCGTTACAATTTTTTATGTATTTTTTTGAATTATCATTTGAACTAGTGTCGCCTTTAATTATAGAAGAAATCTTGCCGATTAACTCCTCTTTTTTCATAGTAGTTGGGCTACTAACACCTAATTTTTTAGCAAAATCTCGTAATTCGTGTATTCTTAATTTATCTATATACTCCAAATCATATCCGTTCATAATATTCCCTTCCTTTCTTTTGAGCATTTTTCTTTTGTATTTATTATTTTACCTGAATATTTTGCTTCTTATTTGAAAATATTTATATATCTTTTTCCAATTCACAAAGCAAATATAGGCTCAACACCATTATAATATTTTTAGTATACATAAAATTATTGTATTTGTAAATTGCTTTTTATTTGATATAAAATTTATTTTAATTATCAGTATCCATTTCGCTATTTTGTGAATTTGTATTATGTATCTCATTGATTGGTGTTGGAATAACAATAATTTTAGGAGGATATAGACTTGCTCCAGATATAGTAACAGACTTTAATTCTTTACCAATCTTTAAATATTTGCGTTCAAAATTTAAAGAGGAGTATGGCATTGTAAATTTAAGTCCTTCATTAGTCATAACAATTGCACTTCTTTCACCCAAGTTAGAAATATAGCAATTTTCAAATTTCTTGCCAATATTCTTACTTGCCCATAGCGCAAAAAGCATATCATTATAATCACATTCTGCCATTTTAGCATTTCTTTCGTTATAATTAAAGTAAACAGATAAATCATCAATTTGTTGATTACTGAAAAGTATAGTATTATCCATAATTAAAGACATAAATTGGGTCTGATTAACAAGGTCAGATGCCCTTCTAATAGGAGATGTTGTATGTCCATAGGCCGAGTGAGATATATCTCCATCAAAAGCAATTCCATAATGCAAACCTGTTTCTTTAAAATATCTTGTTCTTGCCTCGTCAAGTCTTAGCATTGTATCAATATTTTCTTGTTCTGGATTATTTTCGCTTCTTATTCCTAGGCCTACGTGTCCATAATTTTCAGACGAATACGTAGCAGGCTTCATAGAAGATAATAAATTTCTAACTACATAGTCTTCAATTCTTTTCCCCTTAACACTATTAATAATTTTTTGAAGATTCTTGCCATCATAATGCTTAGGAAGGTTTATATTGAACCTTTTTAAATCCATCTGAAGTTTTCTACACAATTCATCGTCGTCTATCATCTCGTGATTTCTATAATCAAAAGGAATACCTAATTTTTTAGCAATTTCTCCCCAAATCTCATTAGTGATAATAGCCGTTTCTTCAATTACTTTGGTATAAGCCTCATTATGTGCGAGAGAATAATCTAATACTTCCCTTCCATCTTCACTTAATCTAAATTCAAATTCTTTCTCATCAATATCAAGTGAGCCCCTTTTCATTCTTGATTGAAATAGAATATCTGAAACTTCGTATAAGCAATCTAATGAATCTTTTACATCAATGGTTTTTGCGATTAAGCCTCTATGGTCACTCTTATCGCCTTTGGCATTTTCTCCAAAATGAATATAGTCTGCCTCTTTATATGTAAGTCTATGACTACTATTTATAACCGCTGGTTCAACTCTGTAACTGCGAATAGTTCCATCTGGATTAATTATACAAGTGGTACACATAGTAAGCCTATTAACCCCTTC
>JBJEXU010000069.1:0-3107 GCA_051886095.1 Christensenellales bacterium
AAAATCATAAA
The DNA here is from genome assembly GCA_051886095.1 of Christensenellales bacterium. GTDB lineage: Bacteria > Bacillota > Clostridia > Christensenellales > UBA1242 > UBA11490. The sequence continues at coordinate 12 of JBJEXU010000069.1, forward strand.
AATACTTGACAAAATAAGATTTATTGATATAATCTTAATGTAAAATTAGAACAAAAGTGGGTGAAGAACTTGTCTACAGTAAGAGTTGGCGAAACTGAAAGCGTAGAGAATGCTATCAAAAGATTTAAAAGAAAATGCCAAAAAGATGGCATTATTGGTGACTTAAGAAAGCACGAACAATACGAGAAACCAAGTGTTAAGAGAAAAAAGAAACAAAAAGCCGCTATCAAGAGAAATAAGAAAAGGGCTTAATTTTTAAGATTGGTTTGTTTATAAGGTATCTATATGATACCTTTTTTATTTTTTGTAATTCTAACAACCTAAGTTAGTAAGATATAGGATAATTGAGTTTAAAAATTAATTATTAAATATTTATTTAATTTGTTTGTAAAAATATTAGTTTTTAGATAAACTAATTATGTAGAAATATGTATAAATCATTAATTGAAAATCTAATGGAGATTTATGAACAAATTTAAACCATATTATCAAAAGACCAATATACCTTATGCTTTAATATCTTGCATATTAGTTCTTTTTCTTGTGGTTGGAATTACTCTTGCATTCTTTTTTGATAATGATTCTGCATCTCAAAATATTCAAATGTCAGGTCAAGTTAGAATAGAGGCTGTTGGTGAGGGAGATACTTATTCTTCTATTGAGGATACATCTACTTCATCTAATTTAGTTATAAAACTTCAAGACGATTACCCTGTGCTTGTTCCTAATATGGAAATGGAAATTTATGCTAATTGTAAGGTTTATAAATCTAATTCAAAGCCTTTATTAAGAGCAAAAATGGAACTTATTCTTATAGATATGTCGACAAGTAGTGAAGAGACCAACTCAGTAATTCAAGATATTTATGACCAATTTACAGACATAATTCTATTTGATGATGATTGGGTAAAGTATAAAGTTGATGATGGTGCAACTGAATATTTCTATTATATTGGTAATGTTACCCAAACTGAATCTAATGTTGAAAATTATTTGCTTCAAGAGATTGATGTAACTGATAATGATATGGTGGTACATTTTATAGACGAACCAATCAAATTTCCTTCTTATGTTACATCTGATTATTCTGGTTTTGGTGTTCAGATTAAAATTACATTTGAGGCTATACAAAATTATATTCCAGACGATAACGGAAATCAATTAACTAATACAATTCTTAATTCTCAGAAAATATTTTCACATTTTGATATAGATTAAACAATTAATTAATGCCTACAAAATCTTTCATAGTAGGCATTTTTATATAATTAATAGCATTTTTTCGACAAAAGTGTCTAATTTTAGAACTTAATAAAATTTTGATATAAATTATGTGAATGATATAATTTTATTAAACTTAATTTTGAATTATTTTTCTAATTTTAAGTTAATCTAAATGTTGGGTAGTGGAAAAATGAAAAGTAATGAATTAAAATTTTTAGCAAATCTTGCTAAACAAAGACTTATGAACAAAGACTATAATGAATTGCCTGTTAAATCAAAAAATAAAGCAAGCAGTTATTTTATTCAAAATGCACTTGCTCTTAAAAAATTAAAAGCCGAAACTAGTTATATAACAATCAAAAACCAAGAAGATGTTGAGTTTATAAATAAAGTAAAACAAATGCTTGATGAAGATTGTTATAATCCTCTTGGCAAACTATGTGACCAAGCATATTTTAATACTTTAGACGAATTTGAGAAAGAATTTTATATTTTAAATCTAAGTGAGAAATATAATAAAGTAAAAAATGAACTTATGTATGGATGATTGATTTATTTTATTATTGGTTTACAAAAACCTCGATCAATAAAAAGTGTATAAAATAATTATTTATATAAAAAAGATAAGTTAATTGATAACTTATCTTTTTGTTTTGAATTAAAATAGTCTTGTGTTAAAATATATTATGTAGAATCTTGGTCAAACCTTATAAATTAAATCTGGCTGAATTTACAGAATGTGTAATAATGGTTATAATTCCCAATATTTAATTCAAACTAATCGGAGATAAGAAAATGTTTTCACTAGATACTTTAAATGAACAACAGAAAAAAATAGCAATGGATACCGAGGGTGCTATTCTTGTAACTGCAGGTGCAGGCTCTGGTAAAACAAGACTTCTTACTCATAGAATTTGTCATTTAATTGAAAATAAAGGCGTTAATCCTGAGAATATTCTTGCTTTTACTTTTACTAACAAAGCAACTAACGAAATGAAAAATAGAATATCTAGAATGATTCCTAATTCTCTAGGTATTACCATTAAAACTATGCACTCTTTTTGTGCAAGTATTTTGCGTGCAAATATAGACAAATTAGACGGGTTTGATAGCCATTTTTCTGTATTTGATTCAAATGACCAAGACAAAATGCTTAAGAAAGTAATTAAAGAACTTAATGTTGATGAGGATATTGCAAAACATTGTAAGTATCATATTTCCAAAGCCAAGAATGATGGCTTAACTCCGTCTGAATATTTAAAAGAAAATAAATATCAGCCAAATATAGATGAATTTTGTAGAGTTTATAGAGAGTATCAAAGACAGTTAAAAGATAATAATGCACTTGATTTTGATGATTTGCTTCTTAAAATTCTTGAATTGTTTTATGTTAGTCCATCTACTCTTGAGTATTATCAAAACAAATTTCAATACATTAATGTAGATGAATTTCAAGATACAAATTTAGTTCAATATAAGATAATCAAATTATTATCGGCTAAATACAAAAATATATTTGTAGTAGGAGACGAGGACCAATGTATTTATTGTTGGCGAGGTGCTAATATAGACAATATTAATAGTTTTATTAAAGATTTTAATTGCAAAATATACAAGTTGGAGCAAAATTATAGAAGTACAAAGTCAATCATAAAAGTGGCTAACAAATTAATAAGAAATAATGTTCAGAGACTTGATAAGACTTTATATACCGAGAATGACGAAGGTGAGGACATCACTTTTTATGAGAGTGGTGATGAGAATGATGAAGTTGAATATGTTGCAAGAGAAATATATTCTTTAATGAGTAAGGGTGTAGAACTTAGCAATATTGGAGTATTAATGAGATTAACTGCTCTTAGTAGACTAGTT
>JBJEXU010000070.1:0-11605 GCA_051886095.1 Christensenellales bacterium
AAAAATTCAAGTAAAAGCACAAGAAATTGCAGATAAAGTAATGAATATGTCGGATGCTGAATACAAAAGGTTTATTAAAAAACTTAAAGCGGAAATTAATATGCTTGATGCCGGCATCGAAGAGACAGAAGGTAAAATCTCGGCTATAAAAAGTAAGCCTGTTAAGAGAATGTCGGAAGGAGATGGCAATCTTTTAGTTTTAGCGGGTACTGCTGTTAGTGTAATTGGTAGTTTAGTTGCGTGTGCAAATAAATTAGCGCCAGTTGATTTTGTTGATACATTAATAATGGTTAGTAGTAGTATAGGCAGTGCAGGTGTGGGAATGCTTGCTAGTGCACTTATCGCAACTATGATAGAAGATAATCCGCTTAATAAAACTGTTAAATCTATTCAAACTCACATCCAAGAAAAGAAACTTTCTAAACTTATAGACCAAAGAGCCGAAAAAAATGCTACATTAGAAGAGATAACTCAAAGCCTATAAGGATTAACTCTTTAGATAAATCAACTCATTGTTACAATTTAAAATTAAAATATACCTCTATATTCTTAAGAGGTATTTTTTTATTTTAAATGTTATTTTTTTAATTAATAGCGTCTATAAGTATCAAAAAATTTGAGTTTTACTTTAATATATTCTTAATTTTATAACAGTTGCACATATGAAAATATGTTAAAATGAGCATTATTGCACTTAAGAATACTTTGAAAGTTAAAAATATTTTTAAAAAAATTATTGTTACTTTTACATCTTTAAAAATTTGTTTTGAACAGTCAAAATTTTTTCTTTGTATCAGTTTTTATGGGAAAAACTTTAAAATCACATAATATATGTTTTAATTTAGATATTTTTTGACAAAAAGTTTAGATTTGTGATGTTTAGACTTGCTTTACTAAAATAAAAGTCAAGAAATTTTATATAATTGTTAATAAAAATTTAAAAAAAATAAAAAATTTTTTTATTTTAAATTTCTATGAAAAAAGTTTGACTTACACTAAATGTAGTGGTAATATAGTCAATGAAAACACAACATATTGATTTTTTTGCAATGAGATGCATACAATATATTGTTAAAAATTTTAAAGGAGAGAATGATGATTACAAAGATTAGAAAAAGAGATGGTAGACTTGTTGATTATGATATTACTAAGATTGAGAATGCTATAGCCAAGGCAATGGTGTCTTTGGGTGATGGCGAAATCAAAGACTGTAAAAAGATGGCTAGAATTACTGAACTTAATTTAATGGAGAAATTTGAAGATAAAATTCCTACTGTTGAAGATGTTCAAGACCAAGTTGAGCGTGTTCTTATGAGCAATGGATATGAGAACGTTGCCAAAGCCTATATATTATATAGAAGAGACCACGAGAAAGTAAGAAATATTAAAAATACTGTAATGGACTATAAGCAAACAGTTGATAAGTACTTAAACCTAGCCGACTGGAGAGTTAAAGAAAATTCTACTGTAACTTATTCTGTAGGTGGTTTGATTTTAAGTAACTCTGGTGCTATTACTGCTAACTATTGGCTAAGTGAAGTATATGACAAAGAAATTGAGCAAGCACATAAAAACGCAGATATCCATATTCACGATTTATCAATGTTAACTGGATATTGTGCTGGTTGGTCACTTAAACAATTAATTAGAGAAGGTCTTGGTGGAGTTCCTGGTAAAATTACATCTACTCCTGCTAGTCACTTATCAACACTATGTAATCAAATGGTTAACTTCCTTGGTATTATGCAGAACGAATGGGCTGGTGCTCAAGCATTCTCTTCGTTTGATACATACCTTGCACCTTTTGTTAAAGTGGATAACTTAACATATAAAGAAGTTAAACAATGTATCCAAAGTTTCGTTTATGGTGTTAATACTCCATCTCGTTGGGGAACACAAGCACCATTCTCTAATATTACTCTTGACTGGGTTGTTCCTAATGACCTTGCTGAACTACCTGCTATCGTTGGTGGTAAAGATATGGACTTTAAGTACAAAGATTGTGCTAAAGAAATGGCAATGGTTAATAAAGCATTTATTGAGATTATGATTGAAGGTGATGCTAACGGAAGAGGTTTCCAATATCCTATTCCTACTTACTCAATTACTAGAGACTTCGATTGGTCTGAGACTGAGAACAATAAGTTATTATTTGAAATGACTACTAAATATGGTACTCCATATTTCTCCAACTACATTAATTCCGATATGGAACCAAGTGATGTTAGAAGTATGTGTTGTAGACTTAGACTTGACCTAAGAGAACTTAGAAAGAAATCTGGTGGATACTTTGGCTCAGGTGAGAGCACTGGTAGTGTAGGTGTTGTTACAATTAATATGCCTAGAATTGCATATCTTTCTAAGACAGAGGACGAGTTCTTTGAGAGACTTAATAAAATGATGGATATATCCGCTAGGTCTCTTAAGACAAAAAGAGAGGTTATTACTAAACTTCTTGAATATGGTCTATATCCATATACTAAGAGATATTTGGGTAGTTTTAATAACCATTTCTCAACTATTGGTTTGGTTGGTATGAATGAGGCTTGCCTAAATGCTTGTTGGTTGGGTCAAGATTTGACTCATAAGGAAGCACAAGTTTGGACTCAGAAAGTGCTTAATCATATGAGAAATAGACTTAGTGATTATCAAGAAAAATATGGTGATTTATATAATCTAGAAGCAACTCCAGCAGAAAGTACTGCTTATAGACTTGCTAAACACGACAAAGAAAGATATCCAGATATTATTACTGCAAGTACTGATGAGAAAGTGCCTTATTATACTAATAGTTCGCACTTGCCAGTTGGTTTTACTGCCGATATTTTTGAGGCACTTGATATTCAAGATAATCTTCAGACTTTATATACTTCTGGTACAGTATTCCACGCTTTCCTTGGAGAGAAACTTCAGGACTGGAAAACAACTATGAATTTAGTTAGAAAGATTGCAGAAAACTATAAGTTGCCTTATTATACAATTTCTCCAACATACTCAGTATGTAAAAATCACGGATATATTGTAGGCGAACAATACGAATGTCCTACTTGCGGTACTCAAACTGAAGTTTATAGTAGAATTACAGGTTATTATAGACCAGTTCAGAACTGGAACGATGGTAAGAGTCAAGAATTTAAAGAAAGACAAACTTATGATATAGCAAATAGCAAACTAAAAAGAGAAAAAGATACTGCTTGTGATTGTGGTTGTGAACATAATGCAAATAACACCGTGAATGAGATTACTCTATTTACAACAAAGACTTGTCCTAATTGCAAAATGGCTAAAATGATACTAGATAAGGCAGGGGTTAAATATAAAGTCGTTGATGCTGAAGATGATAAAGATTATACAGTAGCAATGGGTGTTAAGAAAGCCCCAACATTATTTGTACCTACACAAGATGGTGTTCAGGTTTACGACAATGCAAGTGAAATCAAAAGATATGTAGAAGGTAAATAATGTTTGATGTAATAGTAATAGGTGGTGGAGTGTCGGGAATGACCTCGGCACTTTACTGTCTAAGAAATGGGAAGAAAGTTTTAATTGTTGAAGGTGATAGTATTGGAGGACAGATTGCTCAGTCTCCTAGGGTTGAGAATTATCCTACTCACAAAGAAATTTCTGGGGCTAAGTTAAGTGAAGAATTGTTTGACCAGATTTCCGCACTTGGAGTTGAATTTGAATTTGATAATATTGCTGGAATTGAACAGGGTGAAGGACACTTTCTTGTCAAAGGTGAATTTAATGAATACACTAGCAAATCGGTAATTATTGCTAATGGTGTAAAGCATAGAAAACTAAGACTTCCAAACGAAGAGAATTTAATTGGTCACGGAGTGTATTATTGTGCACTTTGTGATGGACCATTTTATACTGGTAAGGAAGTTACTTTAATTGGTGATGGTAATACTGCACTACAATATGCATTGCTACTTAGCAATATTTGTAGCAAAGTAAACTTGGTAATAATGTTTGATAAATTCTTTGGTGATGATAACCTTGTTAAGGCTGTTGAGAATACGAGCAATATTGAAATTACTCGTAATGCAAAGACGGTAGAACTTAAGGGTGAAAAAGAGTTAGAGTCCATTGTCTTTGAAAGAAGTGATGGAACAAGATTTGAAATATCCGGTACTCCGTTATTTGTGGCTATAGGACAAATACCTGATAATAAGAAATTTGAGAATGTGGCTGACTTAGACACTCAAGGTTATTTTAAATCTGATGAGACAACAACTACCAAAACTCCCGGAATATTCGTTGCGGGTGATACAAGACACAAACTTGTTCGTCAAGTTGCAACAGCGGTAGGTGATGGTGCAGTTGCTGCGACTCAGGCTTGTAATTATCTTAATACATTGTAAACAAAAAATCTGTAGTTCATATACTACAGATTTTTTGTGCTTAAAGCAATGGTTAATTTGTATGTCGTTTTTTTAAGTAAACGGTTTATCTATTGTAAAAACAAATTCAAACTTAGTGTCTTCATTTTCTAACGACTTAGTTAAGTGATTAATAATTTGTTTCTTAGTAAGATGTGAATTGAAGTCTTCTAGAATATCAAAAAGAACTTTAGTTTTTTCTTTAGAATAAATTACTCTAAGTCCGTGTATTGTTAAATCTTTGTTTAGTTCTTTTAATGATTTTTCAATTTTATTTTCAAGTTCTTTAGTTTTAGGATTATTTAAGTCGACAGGGTCAACTTGCATAGTAAGATTAATATGGAGTTTATCTTCAAAGTGCCTTTCAATTTTATCTATAAGTTCGTGACAATCAAGAAGTGTGGTGGTTTCTGGTACTTCTACGTGAACGGTCACAAAAGTTGAACCCGAACCATAAGTGTGAATGAGTAGGTCGTGCATATCGTTTATGCCATCAAATGATAGAAGTTCTTTCTTGATTTTAGCAACTAATTTTTTATTAGGTTTGACACTGATTAAAGGGTCAACTGTTTCTTTAATCATTCGTATAGCCGATATGATAATAAGTATAGAAACTACAAGACCTATATAACTATCAATATTAATATTAACTACCTTCATAACAATCATTGATATTAAAATAGCAATAGAGGTGATAAGGTCTCCAAAACTATCCACCGAAGATGCTAATAATGTATCACTTGAAATATCTTTTGCAAAACTGCGATACATTAGCATTAAGAATAATTTAGTAACAATAATTATCCCTAGCACAATAAATGTATATAAGTCGATATTAATTTCTTCTGGTTTAAAAATCTTTTCTATAGATGTCTTTGCAGAAAGAATGCCCACCACTAGCATAATAACTGTAATTACTAGCCCGCAAATATATTCCACTCGTGCGTGGCCGAACGGATGCTCTTTATCTGCAGGTTTGCTAGATAGTTTAAAACCAAATAATGTTATTACTGAACTACCTGCATCCGATAAATTGTTTATTGCCTGAATTATAAGGGAAATACTTCCTGATAGCAGACCAATTACTATTCCCATAACTGCTATAAATCCATTGCAAATTATTCCAATAGTCCCTGCAACAACTCCATATGAATGATGTGTCTCTGGGTCATCTTTTTTTCGGTAATTTTTTATAAATAATTTCTTTAATAATTTCATTGATGTCTCTTTATTTTATAATTTTTTGTTTTTTATATAAGTGTTATTGACAATAAATAGACATCTATTGTCAATATCCCCTTAAAAAAGTATTTGTAACATATTTACTTATTATTTGAACAAAATGTTCGGCGGTTTCTTTGTTGACTGCGTGTAGACCGCTTTTTAGGCAATTTCCACTGTCTACAAATTTCTGAAGATAATATCTTTTAGCACCAGTTATTATTTTGCCTATTTCTAACATATCTTTTTCGTTATGAAATTCATCAACAAGTGTGGTTCTAAACTCATAATCAATTCCACAATTCATTATATACTCTATAGTTTCTTTTAGTGTAAGGGTTAAGTCTTTGTCAATAGTTAAGTTATATTTTGCAAAACTATTCTTAATATCCATTGCAATATAATCAATTAAGTGATTCTCTACCAAATATTTTAACATTTCTAAATTTGTACCGTTAGTATCTAACTTAACTAAGTAACCCATTTGTTTAATTTTAGAGATAAATAATGGAAGGTCGGGGTGTAAAGTTGGTTCTCCGCCACTTATACAAACACTATCAAGTATATTTTTTCTCTTCTCTAAATATTCAAATATTTCACTACTTGGAATGTCTGGTTCTATACCTTTAACTAGTCCAGAATTATGACAAAATGGACAAGCAAAGTTACAACCACTTGTAAAAATAGTTGCACATATATGTTCGTTATAGTCCACAAGGGATACTTTTTGTAATCCTGAAATTTTCATTAATTGCTCCTTAAGGGTTAATAAGTATTGTTTGAATTTTTATTAACCTTTTATGTTTTTAGTTCGTGAGTAAAACATAATTATTTTTCATATTTTAACAAATTATATTTTTTTTGTCTATTGCTTTTAAATTGCAATCAAATCTATTAACTAAAAAATTGTTAAATATAATATATATTATTTAGATACTTAAAATTAATTCACAAAAGAAATTATTTTTGTTATACTTAATTTTAAGTTAATTGAATAAATTTTTTGGTAAATTAGTTGCCTAAAATTGAATTTATTTAAGAAGGAGTAAAATGAAAAACTTTTATAACTATACCTTAAAGGAAGTTTGTGAGAAATTAAACACAAGTGAACAGGGTTTAACAAGCGATGAAGCAAGTGCTAGACTTCAGCGTTATGGCAAGAATGCTCTTGAGGAAGGCAAGACAAAAACTTGGATGCAAAGATTTTTTGCTCAGATGAAAGACCTTATGATTATAGTTTTACTTGTGGCTGCACTTGTTTCGGCAGTTATTGCTATAATTGAAGCAAAATATATAGACTTGATTGATGCTGGAATAATACTTTTAATAGTAATTTTGAATGCTGTTATTGGTACTATTCAAGAGAGCAAAGCCGACCAAGCAATGAAAGAACTCACTAAAATGAATAAACCTTTTGCTAAAGTTCTTCGTGACGGAGAGGTCTGTAAGATTAAATGTGAAGATATAGTTATTGGAGATGTTGTAATTCTTGAGGCTGGAGATGTCGTACCTGCTGATATAAGATTAATATCTAGTAAGTCGCTTAAAATACAGGAATCTACTTTAACGGGAGAAAGTGTACCGGCAGAGAAAGATTGTAATGCCGAACTTAAAGATGAGACACCACTTGGCGATAGAAAGACTATGGCTTATAGCACAGGTGTTGTAAGTTATGGTAGAGGTTCGGGAATTGTTGTATCAACTGGTATGAATACCGAAGTGGGTAAGATTGCCGGAATGCTTAATACTCAAGAAAAGAACAGTACACCTCTACAAGTTCAACTTGCTAAGACTGCTAAACTTCTTTCTTTTATAGTTCTAGGTGTCGCGGTGGTAATATTTATTGCGGGTATTTTAAATAGAAATGCAGGCGAAACATTACTTGATAGCATAGTAGATAGTTTTATGACCGCTGTCGCAATAGCAGTTGCTGCTATTCCAGAAGGACTTCCTGCTGTTGTTACAATCGTTCTTGCTATTGGGGTAAAAAGAATGAGTGAGAGAAAGGCGATTGTTAAGAATTTGCCTGCAGTTGAAACTCTTGGTTGTTGCGAAGTAATTTGTTCGGATAAAACGGGAACATTAACATTAAATAAAATGACAGTTAAAGAGTTTTATACTAAATCTATGGGACTTTTTTATAGAGAAGAAAAAAGTGTTGATGCTGGTGTAAATACGCTAATTGAAGGTATGGTACTTTGTAATGATACCGAAGAAAAATTAGATAACGAATTAATTGGAGACCCAACCGAAACCGCACTTGTTGCATATGCAAGAAAAATTGGTGTAAATGTAAAAGAATTAAAGGCAACACATAATAGAATTGATGAAATTCCTTTTGATTCTAAACGAAAACTTATGACAACAGTGCACTCTGATACTATTGAGAATAAGAAAATTAGTTATACCAAAGGTGCGTTTGATATGCTTTTGCAAAGGTGTACTAAAATTCTAGATTTAGATAAAGAAAGAGATATTACTGAAGAAGATATACAAGAATTAAAGAAAGCAAATAAGGAAATGGGTTCCAATGCTTTAAGAGTTCTTGGTCTTGCATATAAAAGACATCACTTAAATGATAGGGATAATTTAGAAAACGACTTAGTATTTGTAGGACTAGTGGGTATGATAGACCCTCCTAGAAAGGAAGTTGCGGGAGCGGTTGCTACTTGTGCAAAGGCGGGAATGACTGCTATTATGATTACAGGTGACCACCTAGATACTGCAGTTGCTATTGCAAGTCAGATTGGTATATATAAGAAAGGTGATAAAGCCATAACTGGTGCAGAACTAGATAAACTTACAGACGAAGAATTTTTAAGAGACCTTAGAAAATATAAAGTTTATGCTAGGGTAAGCCCAGAGAACAAAGTTAGAATTGTTAATGCATATAAGACATTTAATATAATTGTTGCTATGACGGGTGATGGTGTTAATGATGCACCTTCAATTAAGACGGCAGATATTGGTATTGGAATGGGAATTACTGGAACTGATGTAAGTAAGGGTGCTGCGGATATAGTTCTTGCAGATGATAACTTTGCAACAATAATTGCTGCAGTTGAAGAGGGTAGAAAAGTCTATTCTAATATTAAGAAAGCCGTTCAATATTTACTTTCCGCTAATATTGCTGAAGTATTATGTTTGTTTATAACTACTATATTCTTAAAAGTTGAGTTTCTTAGTGCTGTTATGATACTTTGGATTAATCTTGTAACAGATAGTTTGCCAGCACTGGCGTTAGGAGTTGAAAAGGTCGAGAAAGACATTATGGATAGTCCGCCTAGAAAAGCCGGTCAATCACTATTTGCTGGGCATACTGGTAGAAATATTCTAATTCAAGGTGTTTGCCAAACTGTTCTTACAATGACGTCTTTCTGCATTGGTGGTTATGTACTTTCTGATGGTATTGTTAATCATTCAGTTGCAATGACAATGGCATTCTTAACTCTTGCGTTAATTCAATTATTCCACGCTTATAATAGCAGGTCTCAAAAGCATTCATTATTTACTAGCAATCCTTTAAAAAATACTCAATTAAACTTAGCATTTATAGCAGGTGTTGCTCTAACAGCAATTACTTTTATTCCGGGAATACAAACGTTTATAGGTACAACAATGTTAACTGCAGGAGAATTTGCCATTGCTATTGGTTGTGCTGTAGCAATTATTCCTGTTGTAGAAATTCAGAAATTTATTGAGTGGCTAGTTGTTAGGTCAAAAGAAAAGAAAATTAATGCTTATAAAGAAGAACAAAAAATCGAGACTGAAGAGCAAAACTAAAATTAAATTAATTTTAAATTTTAACTATATAATATATAACTAACTATGCAATAATCTCTAGACAACAAGTAAAAAAGTTCTAAAACAAAGAATTGTAACTAATTAGCATAGTTAATTAAACAAAGAAAAATTTATTAAACAAAAAAATCGCATAGAAAAAATAAATCTAGATAGACTTGGTGAGAAAATTTTGCCAAGTCTAAAAGATTTAACTTTAGAGGTAATTAATGGAAAAACAAAAGGGATATATAATAGTAATAGATGGAACAGATGGTTGTGGAAAGCAAACTCAAGCCCAGGTTTTACTTAGAAGATTATTAGAGGCGGGATATGATGTTAAACTTCAGAGTTTTCCTAATTACGATAGTCAGTCATCTGGACCTGTTAAAATGTATCTAGGTGGGGAATTTGGTGATGTAAATTCTTTAGACCCTTATCAAGCAAGTTCGCTTTATGCAGTTGATAGATTATGTACCTACAATAAACATTTAAAAGATTTTTACGAAAATGGTGGAATACTTATTTTAGATAGATATACTCAAGCGAATATGATACATCAAGCGGGTAAGTTAAGTAATAAATCAGAAGTCGACAAGTTGTTAGAATGGTTAAATGACTTTGAATTTGGTACTCTTAAATTACCAAAACCAGATAGAGTATTTTTTTTAGATGTTCCGATTGAAGTATCTTTAAAGTTAATGGAAGAAAGGGGAATACATAAAACTGGAACAGCCAAAGATGTTCACGAGCAAGACCCAAACCACTTAAAACACGCATACAATGCGGGTAAATATGTGGGAGAGAAATTTGGTTGGGATATGATTAATTGTGTTGATAATGGCAAGTTAAAATCTATTGAGGAAATTTCTGAACTTATTTGGTCTAGAGTCAAAGACGATTTAGAAAGTGTTAAAGAATTGTAGTAGAATATATAAAAAATTAAACTAAATCAAAAGCAAAGATAAAGAGGAAATTTATGGATATTAAAGTAATAGCAAGTACTAAAGTTGGAAATATTGCTACCAAAGAAGATTTTGATATCTTTGGCGGAAAATCTGCGGGAGTATGTTATATGTCTAGTTCTTTTGACGAGATTGAGAATGAAGATATAAATAAAACAATGCGTAGAATTAATCAAACAAAAACAAGTGGTCATCATAGTGTTTATGACCATAGCAATATATCATTATATATTAGTGGTATGCCTAAGATAATTGCAATGATTATAAATAACGAAAAACAATATGCCACAAGCGAAAAATCTGGTAGATATACGGTTTTAAAATTAAGTGAGCAAGAAGAATTAATTTATAAAAAATGGATAGAAATATTTAAAGATAAAATAACATCACTATATAAAGCCGACTATCCGCAATTTTTTAGCGATAGCAAGATTGAGAAATTGGCTCAAGAAAATGCTAGATATTTAACATCAATTTTTTCAACTTCAAGTATGGTTTATACAACAACATATAGACAGTTTAATTATTTAATATCTTTTCTAGATAAACAAATTGCAAAATCTAATAAGACTCCTTTTGAAATAAGACTAAATCCTTATATTGAGGAACTTTCTTCAAAGTTAAAAGCACTTCCATATTATGACGAAGTTTTGACGCATAATGAGAAAAGTAGAAGTTTGTCTTTATTTGCACGAGAAACGCAAGTAGAAGAATATTTTGGAGATGTATACGCAACAACTTATAAAGCTAGTTTTGCTGAATTAGCACAAGCCCAAAGGCACAGAACAATTAGTTATAGTATGCGTGTACTTGATGGTGAATTTTATGTTCCAGAAATTATTAAAGACGATAAAGACTTAGTTGAATTGTGGTTAAAAGATTTGAATGAAGTAAAAGATAATTATCCACATGCAATGTTACTTGAGGTTAACGAACTTGGAACACTTGATAATTTTATTCTAAAAATGAAAGAAAGAAAATGCACTTTTGCACAATTTGAGATTAACCAAGTTACAATAGAGACTTTAAGGAAATATGCTAAAGAACTTGAGTTAAAATCTCACCAAAGAGCAGAAGAATTAATATTATATACAAAGGGAAGCAGATGCACATTCCCAGATTTCAAATGTACTGCACCTTGTGGATTTGCACTAGGGATTAATGAAACGAGGAAGATTTAGTAGTACTTTTTGTGTCGCAAAAAGTACCCAAAAACGACTGGGAGTTGCGATTCTCCCAGACCCTTAAAACGCT
>JBJEXU010000071.1:0-3098 GCA_051886095.1 Christensenellales bacterium
GCAATTTGCTCACTATTTGCTGAACCACTTGCACTTCCGCCTTTTAAAACTGCTACAAAAGTTCCAAAAAATAATTTTAGATCATTCCAAAAAGTTACATTATTAGCATACTCGATATCTCTTTCAAAAACACTTTCCCAACTCATTTCACTCTTTCTATCGTACACCTGAGCCGGACCCGTAAGTCCCGGCCTAACCGTATAAGCGTTCAAGACTTCTTTTGGATAGAATATCATATCTTTAATAAGTCTTGGTCTTGGACCTACTATACTCATATGCCCTACAAGTATATTGAATAATTGTGGAAGTTCGTCAATTGAAGTTTTTCTAATTATCTTACCCCACCAAGTAATTCTATCTTTATCTGGTAGTAAGTTTCCATCTTTGTCTTTTTTGTTGTTCATACTCCTAAACTTAAATAGCGGAAAAATTTTACCATTTTTCCCCGGCCTATATTGTTTAAAAATTGGATTTCCTCCTAAGAAAATTAAACTCAGTATATAGACAATTAAAAAAATTGGTGACAACACAATAATCGCCACTAACGATAATATAAAATCAAAAAACCTCTTAAAAAAAAGTTCGTAAAGACCTTTTTTCTTTTCCATAAATAACTCCTTAAAGTTTTAACTAACTATTTAAAATAATCTACCACACCTTTAACTCCTAAGGTGTAATAAAAATAATATCTGCGTTTGCAAGATTAATGAATATAAATATTCATTTCCTGCTCTTTTGATATTGACAGTTTATATCAAATGCCACTAAAGTGTCGCTTACATAAACTCCATATAGTGTAACAAATTCCGCTAAGATATGTCAATTAATTGCAGCATTAAAATTCGTAATTAATAAACTACTCAAAATGCCTAGAAATTTTTTAAAATTATTTTCTAGATAAACACTAACAAAAACATTTTTTTCGGCATAATTTGGCAAAAATTAACATAAAATTATTTATAAAGTTTAAAATTTGTTATTTGGGTTAGTTTTTTAATGAATTTCATACTGATAAATTCAAAAATTTTTCAGGATTTTGATTTTATTAAAATAATTAAGTCAAAAATTAAATACTTTAAATAATAATTAAATTTTTATTACAAAAAGGCAAAATATGTGGTTAAGTTCTAGACAAAAACTTGGGTTAATAGATAATTATATAGCAATTTATAGGGTGCTTTATAATTGTAAAATTTTACTTATGCCAAATAATAAAATAAGTTCTGAAGACACAATGAAACTACTACAATTATGCGACCAAACACTTGACCTAAAAACAAAATACGAAAAAGCCTTTGAAAAATTAAAGATGATAGACGATTCCTTTATTCTACTAAAACAGCAACTAAATGAATGTAAAGGATATCCAGATAAAGATATAGAACTATGCACAATTTCTGAAATTAGCGATAGTGTTAATATTATTGAAAACGATTATATTAGGCTTAAATTGTAAATCTTAATTGAAATCAAAAGATAACTAAAAATAATTTTTTGAGTTATAAAATCGTTTTGGAAATTCGGGAAATACAATTAATAAAATAATTTAAAATTTATTTTTAAGTATCTTAATAAAATATAAAAAAATCTTGTTATGCTTTTCCTTAACAAGATTTTTACTTTTTTAAATTGTTTTTTGTATAATTCAATTTAAAACTTATATTAATTTTTTAGCACTATATAATGTTTGAAGCATTAGAGAATTAATTGTCATTGGACCTACGCCACCAGGAACTGGAGTATAAGCCGATGCTTTAATTTTAGCATTTTCCAAATCTATATCTCCCACATTACCTTTGTTATATCCCGCATCAACAAGAACTGCTCCCTCTTTAATCCAGTCGGCTTTAATAAAGTTAGGAATACCAACCGCACCAACAACTATATCTGCTCCTTTAACAATATTTGCTAAATTTTCAGTCTTGGAGTGACAAATAGTTACTGTGCAATTTTCGTTAAGAAGTAGCATTGCAACTGGTTTACCAAGAATAGCACTTCTTCCAACAACAACTGCGTGTTTTCCCGACAAAGGAATTTTATATTCTTTAAGTAGTCTTATAATTCCCAAAGGTGTTGCTGAAGCAAATGCCTCCTGTCCCATTACCATTCTACCAAAAGATAGGCTATTAACTCCATCTACATCTTTTTCTACCGCTATTCTATCAAAGCAAAGTCTTTCATCTATTTGTCTAGGTACTGGGTGTTGTAAAAGAATTCCGCAAATATATTTATCATTATTAAGTTCGTCTATAACTTCTAGTAATTGTTCGGTTGAAGTTTCCTTAGGTAATTTAATTATGCGACTAGACAAACCAACTCTTTCACAGGCTTTAGCTTTCATATTTACATAAGTAACACTTGCAGGATTATCTCCAACTAAAATTGTAGCAAGAATAGGCACAAAGCCTAGTTGTTCTTTGATTTCAAGTATTTCGTTTTTTATGTCTTCTTCAACTCTAGTTACAATCTCTTTAGACCTCATTTCAATAGCCATAATATAACACTCCTCATTAGCATTTTGTAATTTTAAAAACTATTATTATGTTAGCACAATCTCAAAATTTAAACAAACTAATAAAAAGATTAAATTAAAATAAGTAAATAGGGTTTTTAGATAAATAAAATTCTCAAACGCATAAATTATTTAGTATTACAAAAAATAAACTAGAAAAAAACTATCAAGGAAAATTATATGGAGAAGAAAGGAACAATTATTAGTCTAATATTATTAGCAATAGTTATTGCAGGAGCAATACTAACAATTATTTTATCTGGAATTACAGCAAAGGATTATAACTATGTTCAATTAGAAGTTAATCCCAAGGTCGAATTTATTTGTGATAAAAAATTTAAAGTAGTATCCGTTGCACCTTTAAACGATGATGCTAGAATAGTTTTATCCGATTTAAATCTTGTTGGTAATGAAATAGATGAAGCGGCGACTATATTCTTAGATGAATGTGCAAAAACAGGATATTTAGATGTTAATGGTATTGATAACGCAATCAATGTTACTGTATTAGATGGATTAACCCAAGCCCTTGATGTTCATATAATGAGGAGTGTTTATGATTACTTCAAAAAGAATGAGATTATGG
>JBJEXU010000072.1:0-3038 GCA_051886095.1 Christensenellales bacterium
CCAATCCCATTAAATTTTTTATAACAATAACAACTTTATTAACAATTTAATTAATTGATATTTATGTTATTGATTTTATTATTATAAAGTATATCATAAGAATTTTAACTTTTCAATAGGCAATTTAAATTTTTTATTTATTTAAAAACTTAATTTAATAATTGCTTATCAAATAAACAATTAAAACCATATCAAAAATAATATTTAAACAAATTAAAATAAAAAACCCAAGTCTAAATAGACTTAAGTTTTATAAATTATTAAAACAAGCAACTACTCCTAAAATTCCTGCATCGTTACCAAGTTCGGCTGGACAAATCTCAACTCTAGGACTACCCACATAGCCAAATTGTTCTAACTCACAAGCACCAGCAACCATCTCAATTATATCTGGAGCATAACAAATACCGCCACCAATTATTATTTTATTAGGGCTTAGTAAATTGCAAATATTGAGTAAATATTCTTTAAGTAAATATACATATTTGTTTATGACTTTTTTAGCAAGTTCATCATTATTCTTATATGCCTTAATTAAGTCCGAGGCCTTTATTTTACTAGCACTAGGAATTTCTATAGACGAATTAGGATAATCAATTAATAATTCCCTTATCATTCTATCTAATGCAGTTAAAGATATATATTGTTCTGCACAACCGCTCCTACCACAATTACATTTTCGACCATTTATCTCAAGCACTATATGACCAAATTCGCCAGCCCCACCATTACCTAGATATAATTGGTTATTAATAAATAATGCACCACCAACACCTGTACCCAGAGTTAAAAGCACTACATTATCAGTATTTTTACCAGCACCCATTTGATGTTCTGCAAGAAGAGCCATTTCAGCATCATTTATTACTTTTATTGGTTTACCATTAAATTCTTCTGATAGGATTTGAGCAATATTGCAATTTTTTAATCCAATATTTGGACTATCCTTTATGGTATTATTTATTACAATTCCCGGAAAACCTATACCAATTCCCTTAACATCATCTAAATCAAGATTAGATAATTGCAATAGTTTATTTATACCAGTTGCTATTTGATTAATAATTTCTTTGGGTCTAGTATCTAATATAATTTTCTTCATTATTTCATTATTTTTAACTAGTCCAAATTTTATAGTAGTTCCGCCTACATCTATACCAATTAAATACATATTTTACTCTCTAGTTTAATTAACAATAATTTTCTTTCTTTAAGCAAACCTTAAAAATCTTTTGTAAATATTCAATATTAAATTCTTGTGGATTAAAACCCAAACTTTCACTTTCTGAAGCAAGTTCTAACATAATTGTGCCATTATATAAGTTTTTGCTCATATCGTCATTTTCAAATTCCCAAGACATTTCTCCAAGATTAGTTATAGATAATGTAATATTTCCATTATTATCCGTTCTATAAATTGTTACACCACTCTCGTAACCATTAAGTATGTCTAAGGTCTCTTGATGTGTGTGTTTAAAGGTTTGATTTAATCCATTCTGAATTACTGCAAATTCTGGGTCTATAGCATTTATATATTCTTCCGTTGTGGCATTTCTACTTCCGTGATGACCAACTTTGAGTACATCAACATTATATTCATTCCCATAAGTAGTGACATATTCTTCTAAATTTTCAAGTTCAGCGTCACCATTAAACATTATTCTTTTGCCTGCATATTCTAACATCATAATTGGAGAGAAGTTATTAGCATCGGAATAACTTATCTCTTCTCTTTTAGCAGTAGGTGTAAGAAAGTTAAATGTATAAGAAGCACTCATATCTCCACAAGTTACAGTATTGCTAAAATCGCTGTCTTTATTAAAATATTCCATTGGACAGCCTTCATTTACAGCCGCAACTAAAAACTTAGCATAAATATTTGATGTACAAATATAAGTGCTAGAATTAGTAGGTTCAGTATTAATTTCATTAGAGATGCTTTCAGATATTGAATTATCACTATAAACGTGAGGTCTAAAAATATACCTTACAACATAATTTTCAAGTATCCAATCGGCATTACCGACGTGGTCCTTATCTGAATGAGTGATAAGTAAATAATCAATAGTAGTTATATTATTTGTCTGAAAAAATTCAGATATTATAGTTCTATCACTTGTATCATCACCAGTATCTATCATCATCGTCATATTATCGGGTAATTCAATTACTATAGAGTCTGCTTGACCAACTTTAAGAAAGTTAACTTCCAGGGCCTTAAGTTTCTCTACTTCAGTAACATTTCCTCCTGCAGTAAATAAAACTGGTGGTTCTTCATTTTTATCTTTAAATAATATATCTAACCAGCCCATATAGTATGCTACACAAAATAAAACGACAATAATCATTAGTAAAACTAATAAGAATTTCCAGTTCGCTAGAACAAATTTATTTACTTGTTTTTGTTGTTTTTTTGTTAATCTTTTTGCCACTTAAAATTCCTCCTAGTTTCTAATTTTTGTTATCTTTTTTATAATAAAATTTTTTTTAGTAATTTGTCAATTAAAATTTTCAATAGGAATATGCTAATATGTACAACTGTTCAATTTTGCATATTAGCAAAATAAAAATTTAGCAAAAACATTTTGAGATAATAAATTAATTTAATATAATATATTATTATTGTTACTAATTAATATATTGCAGAAAATATTAAATTAAATGTTAATTATTATAATATAGTTTTAAATATAAATTATATAATTAATTACTATATATTTTGTTACAAAAAATAAAGATAAAAAGTAATTTAAATGTTTAATATTTTAATTATCACATAAGGAAGAATTTATGAAGAAAAATGTAATTTTAGATGTAGATACAGGTATTGATGATGCTGTTGCTATTGCGCTTGCAACTTATTCAAATAAACTAAATGTCAAACTTATAACAACCATTGCTGGAAACTTGAGTGTTAATGAAGTAACTAAAAACACACTTAATCTTTTGCAAGCAATAAATAAAAGACGCATTCCAGTAGCCATTGGAGAGAGCAAACCACTTGAAAGAGAGAAAGATAATAGCATTCAGGCACACGG
>JBJEXU010000073.1:0-3037 GCA_051886095.1 Christensenellales bacterium
TCAGTTACTGTTGTTAAGCAAATTTTCGTTTCTATAAATATTAAGTCATGTTAGTTCGTTATAAGTTTCTCCTGAAATAATTGTGACTTTAAGCCCATTATTATCATTGATAGTTTCAAATTTTACTCTTGGTGATTTACCTAAAAGGCATACTTTGAAAGAGTAATGATTGTCAGCTCTATCATAGCAAGTTATAACAAATTCGCCGGTCCCAAATGTGCTAAGACTAGGAATCTCATCAACATAGGTGAAACTATGAATTGTTCCATCAGGACACCTAATTTTTATTACATACCAGTCATCGTCTTCTAAAATGTTATTTATTTCAAAATCTTCATAATAGGAAATAAGTTCTTGATTTTTAGGAATATCATTTGCAGATATTGTGTGAGTAAAGCTTTCATCTTCGCCATAATTTCTAACTGTAACTTCGAGTATTGGAGCTTGATTATCTAAAAAAACATAATAATAAACTATGTGTTCTGCATAATCCATTTCTGCAATTTCATAAAGTCCATGTCGGCTGACTTGTTCGCTAAATGGAATGTTATACATTAGCCCGGTCCAATCCTCATTGTTATCGTCAACAAATCGGTAGAATATAGCATAACTATCGTTATCTCCACTAGTTCTAAAAATAAAATCATTAGCAAGATAAGCAGGTGTTCCGGTCTTATTCCAAAGATTATCATACATATCTTCGTTTATGTGATTGCCATAATCATTTGGAAAAATGTCTGACCTAAAATCAAAATAATGAGCTTCACTAACATAATCTTTTGCATAATAATTTATTGCTTCATTTAATAAAGTTTCATTGAAATAGTAGACATAAAGACTAGGACTATTAATTGATTTGTAATACCAATATTTTCCAGTTTTTACTGTGTCGCCTGAAGCAACTAAATTCGTATAATGAAAATTATTTATGTCGTCCAAATAATATTCGGTAACTAAATTTGCTTTTTCACTTGTTTCAGCTTTAATTAATGCATCTTCATAATTTTTATATGAGTATGTGCCATAATCATTAAATCCACTTGGGATAGATGTTAAATACCATTTTGAAATTTTAAAGTCTGAGTTGTCTGCAAGCTTTAATAAGTTTGCATTTGGGGAGACAGTATCAACTGTGAATTTGCAGATTGTTGAGTTGCCTGCCATATCAATTACTTTTAATGTATAGTCGCCATTTTCTCCAATCCAAGTTCCACTTTCTATTTCATAATCTTTTCCATTGTAGGTAAGATAGGCTTTTTCAGGGCTTTCCGTACTGTCAGTTCCAAACAAAATTTGCACTTGGTCTTTGAATATGCCACCTGTTACTAATTGTGATTTTGCTTTTGTTGTGCTATCCGTTGAAATGGTGCTTTTTGTAAAATTGTTAACTGCACTGGTATTAGAATAATTAAATGTTACATCAGGAATCATTGAGTCTATAACGCAATAATAGTCGGTATATTGGTTTTCTGCACCATCTTCAATTGAAATTGTTGTGATTCCCTCATTTAGAATAGCCATCTTTAAGCCATCTTTATAAGGTAGGCAATTACCACTATCAATAGGAGTTTGTTTTTTCCCATTAATTTGTACATAGTTGTTTAGATTTGATGCTGTTACAATAAATGCACTAGGCGAAACCAAAATATTGCCATCTTGAATAACATAGTTTTGATCGCCGGTTAGGTGATTTGACCAATTCCTATCAGATCTTGGCATAAATCCACTCATAAACGAATAAATGTCAGTATAGTCATAAGAGCCACCCCACCAACCGTTTTCCCAATAACCAGTTCCTCGTAGCACTATCGTAATGTATGGAGAACTGCAATAATCCCAGTCACAAAGTTTATAATATTCATCGCCGGGATTGACACCGCCATTTCGGTACTTACCAGAGCCCATAGTATTGGCATCTTTATCGTGTACATCTGACCAAAGTGAGTCCTCAGGATCTTCGCCACGATCCCATGTAATATCAAATCCGGCACCGCTCTTAAATTTAGCATTTAATACTGTGCCTAAAAATCCATTCCAATTATATGGCATTAAGGTAGTTTTAACCCATATTTCAGATTGATAGTCGATTATTTCATCACTATATCCAAACTCGCCATTGCTGTTCCACCAACTAACATCTAGTGTACCATCGTCATCATATATTGGTCTGCCATCAGTTCTATTAACTGTGAAATACTCAACAAATGATGCATATTGCCATCCGCCATAATAAGTCCATCTTTTATCATTGTTTACTGTTAGTTTTTCATAAGCAGATAATTGTCCCTCAGGATATACTTGTTGAATATATAAGTTTCCTGTTGCAACGCTTCCACTTATGATGTTAGGCATTGGTGTTGCAATTATTGAACCATCGCTCGGTGTTGCAGGCATTGGTGAAACTACTATAGTCCCATTACCGATAATTGCAGGCAGTGTGGTTACACCACTTCCACCAGATGAAGAGCCCGACGAGGAAGAATAAGGATAATCCGGTGTATTTTTCTCAATGGTATGGGTATAAGCATAACAAGTTAATTGATCTATACCTGTACTTGATAAAGTAATACTCAAACATAAAATTAATAAAATGCATAAATGCCAAAACTTTAATTTGCGTTTATGTTTTGTTTTATGTTTCATTGTTTGTTTTCTCCAAGTTAATTAAGATTGTAATTTTCTTTGTGATTCTCTCAATTCTTGGTTTTAGATTAAATTTCTCAAAATCTTTACTTTCTGCAGTTTTGTTCAATATTTCAATAGCATTTTGATACTTTTTGCGTTTTATTAAGTCATCTATTACTGATTTTTCACTATCTGCAAGTGCTTCAATAGGAATTCTAGCAAGAAGCATTCTAATGTTATCAATTGTATCGTCTATATTTGGCAATTCGTTTTCGTTCTTTTGTTTTGGCTTAAAATATAACTTGTTTCTTTCAAGCATATCGTAAAAAACTTTTTCTTCCAAAAATGGTTTTCCAATGCGATTTTCTTGTTCTGCGTTGCCAAGTTTGTATTTTGAACATTTGAACGATGG
>JBJEXU010000074.1:0-3019 GCA_051886095.1 Christensenellales bacterium
TCTAACAAATTTATTGTAAGGCATACCTAACAATTTGTCAAGTATTTTTATGATTTTGATTTAATTAAAATTCATAATTTTGTTCAATTATAAATTAATATACTTTTTAATATCGAAAATAATTTTTAAATTTTGAATTTTAATTTTACTTAATACTCAATTTATTACAAAGTTCTTGCATATTTGAATTTAACTTTTCATAAGTAACCCAAGTAGTTCTACCATCATTATTTTTCCTAGGTATTATATGAAAATGTAAATGAAATACTGATTGTTCAGCATCTAAACCATTAGCATTACTGATATTAACACCAGTATAACCACAATCTTCTACATAATGTTTAGCAATTTTCTGAACTGTTGCAATTACATTTTTTAATGTTTCACTTGGAACATCTAGAATATTCTCGTAATGTTCTTTAGGTATAACAAGAGTATGTCCTTCGTAATCATCAGCAATATCAAGAAAAGCATAAGTATACTTATCTTCATATATTTTATAACTAGGGATTTCACCATTAATTATTTTACAAAAAATACACATTTTTTCTTTCTCCTAATATTTTTACTTTCATTCCGTTATTATATACTTCAATAAATTCAATGTCATATAACTTTCCAGAACTTAAATTCTCTTCCGAATAGCATCTAATATATTCAGTACTAAAACCTTCCCAATATTCTTTTTTTTCTTCAACAAGTAAAATAGATTTTCTTCCGATAAAATTACTTAAATAATCGTTTTTTAATTTCTCATTAACTTGCTCAAGGATATCCACTCTCTTTTTCTTAACATTACTTGATAAATCGGGAAAATCATAGGCCCTTGTACCCTTTCGTTTAGAATATGGAAATATATGAACAAATGAAAAGCCACATTTAATAATAAATTGTTTAGTACTCTCAAATTGTTCTTCAGTTTCGCCTGCAAAACCCACAATAACATCAGTTGTTAAATTGGCATAAGGAAAATATTTCTTAATTAATTTAACTTTTTCATAAAACTCTTCGGTCGTGTAATGTCTATTCATTTTTTTCAATATTTCATCATTTCCACTCTGAAGTGAAAGATGGAAATGTGGTGAAAAATTAGGCATTTTCTTAAGTACTTCTAATAATTCAACATTGATTACATTCATTTCTAACGATCCAAGGCTTATAAGTGCGGGAAGTTCACCAAGTCTAGACATTAGCAAAGGAAGTGCCGGCTTACCATCAACCTGAAAACTACTAATATCTATTCCTGTAAGTACAATCTCATAAGAACGATTAGCAATAACTTTCGCCTCTGATATTATATCTTCAATATCCCTACTTCTTGAACGACCTCTAAGATATGGGATTAAACAATAAGAGCAAAAATTATTACAACCATCTTGTATTTTTAGATATTCTCTTGTAGTAGTTTTCTTAGGGGCTTTAGGACTTGAGTAAATTGTTGGAATTTTTTCCTTTTCTTCAATAGATTTATTAATGTAATTAAGAATATTTTGTTTTCCTTCAGTTCCAAAAATAGATAAAACATTTGTCTTATTCTTAAACTGCTCAATATTATTTTCACTAGCACAACCACAAATTATAATCTTAGCATTAGGATTTAATTTATTGCATTTCTGAACACATTGACGACTTTTCTTCTCTGCTTCAGAAGTTACAGCACAAGTATTAATAATATAAAAATCCGCAAACTCCAAGCCTTCAAATACATCAAAACCATTTTCCTTTAAAATTTCCGCCATACAATCACTTTCATACTTGTTTTGTTTACAACCAAGAGTGATAATTGATACTTTGTTATTCATATTCCCACTCTCCTATTTTATACATAACAACTGAAGTAAGAGCAATACTTGCAGTCTCTGCTCTCAGTATTCTTTTACCAAGTGTAATAGATTTTGCGCCAATGTTCACAAGTTTTTCTATTTCGCTAGAACTAAAACCACCCTCGCTACCAATAATGACGGCTATTTTCTTATCTTTGCTAAGCGAAATTTCGGATAATTTATATACTTTTTCGCACTCATTCGCAAATATTATTTCATCAAAATTACTTAATTTATTAACGACTTGATTAAAAGAAATAATATCTTCCACTTTCATTGGAATACTTCGTTTGCATTGCTTAGATGATTGATTTGAAATTTCTTGAAGTTTCTGAACTTTGCCAAATTTATCCTTACTAGTAACAAATTCACTTTCAAAAGGTTGAAAATTTTTTACACCAAGTTCATTAAGTTTCTGCACAATTAAAGACATATTATCTGATTTTACAAGTGCCTGAAAAATAGTGACATTGCTTGTTGGATTGTTTAAATTAAGTGATTTACTCTCAATTTCGCAAATAGTTTCACCCTTTTTAATCGAAATAATTTTAGCAACATAATCATATTCATCTCCGCAAACAAGTATAATCTCATCGCCAACACTCATACGCATTACATTTTTAATATGATTATGCTCAATGCCATTTATAGAAATTTGTTTCAAATTATTAAGTTGTTCTTCAACAAAAAAGCTCTTCATATTAAAAATATTAACATATCTAATATTAAATATCAATTAAAAAATAAAAAACAATACAAATTAATGCATTGTTTTAAAGGTTAATTACATTGTGCTTTCACTTGAGTTAACAAGTTTATCATCTGCAAATTTGATAAGCCCAAAGAATTGATTACGATACATTTCATACTTATCTAAATCATATCCTCTTTGCAAATTAATCATTTTTTCAAATAATTTCTCAAAATCCTCATCTACACTTTCAGTCAAACCTTCAGGAATAGAATATGTAGTCTGATAAGCCTTTAAATGCTCATCGGCTATTTCGCCATACCTTTCTTTACTGTTTTTTAATTCAGAAAGTACCCTATTTCTTTCAGCATCACTAAGTTTACTTTTTCTAACTCCAATAAGATTTCTCATAGCCTGAGTGCAACTTCTTAAATTATCTTTATCAACGGAGGTTACTGCAGTCCTTGTATTGTGCGCTGAAAAATCGGAATATTGTTTATACATT
>JBJEXU010000075.1:0-3008 GCA_051886095.1 Christensenellales bacterium
ATTATTCTGTGAGAAAATATAATGTGAGTGGAGACGATAAGGCTAGCGAGACTTTGAAATTTACTTATGCAAAAGACTCAAGTCACGCAGATTTTGTTTCAGAAGTTTCTAGTAGTAGATTGCTTGTAAGTTTCTTTGTTAGAGACTTAGGCTTCAGATATGGACTAAATCATAATGAGATAGATTTAAGTGGTCCAACAAACGAAATTGATTTAAACAAAATTAAATTCACGTTGACCAAAGAAAAAGCAAGTGAGAGATACTTTGAAGAAAAGAATTACAATGGCGACTTGGCATACTACGATAAATACATCGAGGATGCAATAACATTTGACAAAGATTTAGATGTTTCACACGAAATGTATAGTTATCTTGCTGCATTACTTCTGTCAGACACGACTAAACTTTATTCCCCAATCAAAATATCTTATAATTTTGCAAGCTGCCAAAATCCGAATAAAGTTGACTTTGCAACATTAGAATACAACTTTGCAAGAAATATGTCATATCTAATTGGATTGATAGTGGGTGTAAACCCAAGCATAAAAGGTCTAAAAGACAATAAGCAAGAGATTTTGGAAGACGATTTTACATCGGTTAAGTACGAGAGATTGGAAGTAAAGGATTCCAATTATATGTATATGTTTACATTTAATGTAAGCCCGCTAGTTGATGATGAAGATTCAAGAAATGATGAGGACATAAATCAAGACGAAGATACAAATCAAAAAGACTATATAATATATTTAGACTTTAGAAAAGCAAATAAATATCCCAATGTTTAGAAACATTGGGATTATTTATTTATAAAAACCTCACCTTTTATGTTGAATTTTATGGTGCGCATTTTTTAGGTGTGGAACTAATCCTCCAAGCCCATTAAATAATCTATCGTTACATCAAAGAACTTGGCAAGTATTACAAGCTGAGTGCCTTTCACATCGGATTGTTGGTTTTCCCAACGACAAATAGAAGATGAACCGATTTTAACTTCTTTTGCAAGTGCTTGTATTGATAATCCTTTTTCAATTCTTAATTCTTTCAATCTCTCTGCAAATTTTTCCATATAACTTTTTTCCTTTTTATAATCTTATCCCAAAACAGGGATAAAAGTCTTGACAATCCCTATTAAGGGATGATATAATTATCCCGAAAAGGGGATGGTGAAATATGGAAAAAATAAATATTAAACTAATAGAAAACTTTATAAAAGAAAATCACTTAACTAAAAGCAAGTTTTGTAAGATGTGCAAAATAGGCTTAAGTACTTTAAATAAAATTTTGGCTAATAGTGAAAACTTTA
The DNA here is from genome assembly GCA_051886095.1 of Christensenellales bacterium. GTDB lineage: Bacteria > Bacillota > Clostridia > Christensenellales > UBA1242 > UBA11490. The sequence goes on from JBJEXU010000075.1 coordinate 1,304, forward strand.
GAATTGTTGCACTTTTTAAAATTGCAAAAGTTTTGAATATTTACATATATCAACTTTTCATATAAGATGTGATATTACAAAAATGAGTTGCTTATTTATGTAGGTTTAGCTGTAATAGTTAGACTAAATACGAAATAAAAACAAAAAATGTCGTTTAAGTTTAAACGACATTTCGCTAGCGATAAACATTTGTCAAAGTGCCTAAGGCATATTTTTTTCTTACAAATTTTTTTACTTTGTTTGAGTATTTTTATTTAGGCGTCTCTTTGAATATTTTCTAGCCATTTCAAATCCGAGTATTGTAAGTCCATACAAAACAATGTACATAGGCATAACTCCCCAAGCAGTCAAAGGAGTACCTTCAAGTAATGGTTCTCTTATGTGAAAGGCGTCGGAATATCCTAATGCCCCAATTAAGAACGCGCCAAGCGTAATGTAAGAGGTAAATCCAAATACCGTACAATACCACTTTTTGTATGTAATATGAATTTGATTAAATAGCAATAATAAAATAACCAGTGCAATGGCGATAGAGTGGTGTAGTAAACCAGAAATAGTAGGAAGGTAAAAAATTGAATCGCTTTGTCCTATAAAGTCGGGATAAATCATAGTTATTACTCCTCCAAGTAACGCCATAAACCAAACAAAGTGTAAAACATTATTGTCTTTCTTCCCAACAAGAACTGTTATAGATAAAACAAGACTGCTCATTCCACAATAACTATCTGGAATTAGTTGTTTCCAATCGGCAATATCTGACTTAAATACGATAGATAATCTATTTGTTACGATTGCAATGAGTAGAATTGAGGCAATGGTTTTCAGAATAATATTTTGGGACTTGTCGCTTTTAGCATATTTTTTGGCAAAGATTACTCCAGTCACCGTAAGAATGATAAAGATTGCTAGATAAGTAAAATGCTCCCATCCAAATATTTGAGGATTCATAAAAGTTTCTCCTTTGTGTTTTTAAAATCTTGTATTTATAAAGATTTAAGCAAAAATCTTGCAAAGATTATTTCAGTTAAAATTACATCAATTTTTATATTGTTTCGAAAATATTCGTTATGCAAATTGCTCGTATTTGTAATAACTATAAATTAGAATTCACAAATATTTTAACATATCGAATCTATATTTACAAATAAAAAAGAAAACAAAATTGACATTTTATTCCTCAAAGACTATTAATCCTCCAAACCTATTAGATAATCTGCTGTGCAACCAAAGAATTTACAAAGAAAATCAAACAAAATTATACAATTATTGACACATTATATTGACATTGTATGTATATTGTGCTAATATACACATATAATATAGTAAGGAGGGCGAAATTATGACTAATATTAATATTCGTACTGATGAAAAAGTAAAAGAAGATGCAGAAAAACTCTTTGAATCTTTGGGACTAAATTTATCCGTAGCAATTAATGTGTTTCTAAGACAAGCAATTAGAGAACAGAGAATACCATTTAATTTGACTTTGGAAGTTCCAAATCAAACAACACTGAATGCGTTTAATGAGGCAAGAAGTATTGCAAAAGATTCTAGTATTAAAGGGTATAAAGATACAAAGAGTTTGAGGGATGCACTTGAAGTATGAGTAGAACCATAAAGTTTACAAGCCAATTTAAAAAAGATGTGAAATTGATGAAAAAACAAGGTAAAAACCTAGATAAACTATTTGACATTGTTGAAAAAT
>JBJEXU010000076.1:0-2990 GCA_051886095.1 Christensenellales bacterium
CATTATAGAATTCGTCTTTGGGTTTCATAGGTAATAATGCAATATTTTTACTATATTTATGAGCATCTCCATAACCTAATTCCCAATTACACCATTTTGATTCTACGGCATTATTGGTTGCTAATAAAATAAATTTATCACAAGTTTTAATTCGGTCTTTAATAATATTTGCAGTTTCTAAAGATGTTTTTTCTGGCATTTTCGGATCTTTACTATCAATATAGCAAAGAACATTAAATTTTTCTTCTAAAAATCCTATTACACCTTTTAAATCTTCTAAATCATCGTGCTTATGTGATATAAAAACGGTTGTTCTTTTATAGTCGTAACTATCTCGAAAGTTTATCTTTTTTCTACATTCATTTAATGAGTCTTTTCTGAAATTTCTAAAATATCCATAATCAAAAACATTTTTCATAAGTTCACCTTATAATAATATTCCCATTAAAATCAATCCAACAATTATTGTTCCATATAACAAAATTGTTGACACAGATAACATTGTATTAATTAAGCAATATCTCCATCCTTTATATTTTTTTAGATTAATTTCATAATCCTTTAAATTTGCCTGATTTGTAATTTGTGCCACATCATTATACATTGCTACAAACTTTCTTTCCTGAGACAAGTAATAAGCATCTAAAAACCAAAACAGAGCAGTCGGTATGATTGATATAAAGATAAAAGCTTTATTTCCCGAACAAGTTTCAGTTATTGTTCCTGCAAAAATGGCAAGCAATGCTGACACTATTGCAATAGCCCAACCTTTCATTTGAAAGGAGCATTGATTCATTCTTGTTATATTGCCTTGTAAAAACTCTAAATGCTTTTCATTAATTTGTTTCTCTTGTTTATCCATATTTTTCTCCTAAGCAGATTGGTCTATTCTTTTTGTTGTAAAGAAGTGCTCTAACATTTGACTTTTTGTAAAAGCATTTTCAATATATTGTTGTGGATTTCTTAAAAAAGTTTCTTCCTCAACAAAGGTTATATATGAGCCATTCCAAAAGTCATATGTAGAACATTCAGCACATCTAGAATATCCAGTATATTTTTTGCAATTAGTACATGCAAATTTTTTAGGTGCCGAATTGTATCTATTTTTATTAATAATTTCTGGCAACAAACTATGATTATAAGTAGTAACATTAAAGCCTTTTTCATAATCAAATTTAGTAGTTTGTAACCAATCGTAACTTCCATTAACTTTTTGAACAACCGCAACAACTCCATTTTGTTTGGATTGTCTACCATCTCGAGAATAACAACTTAAACTATATTCTATTTCCCAAGGTATCCATTTGCTTTTGAGCATTTGTGGTGATAAAATAACTATTGTTACAGAAGTTGAAAATATCATATTTTTTAAATGTTCTAAAATTGTTGACGTTTTACAATCGGTTAAATCGGGAGACTCGCTAGTCTCGCCCATATAGTATTCTGCATCCGAACCAAGAGCATTTATAATTTTATCTCTAAGGGCTTGGCTTTCGGAATATTTGTATGATATAAAAGTTTTTCTTGCCATATTTTTTCTCCTTAGTATGTACTAATACAAAGTATAGCATAAAACACAAGAAAACGCAATATATCCAAAGAAATTAACTTTCCACGTTGGTTATTAAATTACAAGCTTCTTTATACTCATCTTGGAAGTTAAAAGTTATCTCTATATTGGTTTGGTTATGAACGATTATCTTTTGAATTAGGTCTTTAACAATAATGTTATTTAACTTTCGAATGTTTTTATATTTGGCAAATGTTTGCACAAACTTATTGTCTTTAATCTGTTCACTTGCTGGTGTGGTTTCTTGATAGACAATGATTTTAGACTTGTTTTCTAAATCTTCTTTAAGCCGTTTATAATCAGCAAGCGATATTTCCAAATTTCTATATTGTTGATACAAAAGTTCTTTTTGAACTTCGATATCAGTTTTAGATGTGAATGCTTTTTTGTTAGAAACTTGCTTTTCCTTTTTCTCTAATTCTTTAACAATCATATCAATATTGCAAGCAATCTTTATAAATTGTTGAATAAGTTTTAAAACAACTTGTGCTAATTCTTTTGTCTTTACAATCTCACTATTGCAAAGATTGGTTGACATACTTTTAAGCTTACATTTATAGAAAGTATATTTTCTATTCTTGTCGTTAACATAAGTCATCTTGCTATTGCAATCACCACAATATAATAATCCTGAAAAATAATTGTCTGGCTGTTTTGAATTTCGCTTAAAGTAAGTTCTTGATTTGTCAGCAATTAAACTTTGCACAAGATAAAAAGTATCTTTATCAATAATTGGCTGGTGTGTGTTTTTTATGGTAATCCACTCGGATTTTGGAAGTTTTTTACATTCCTTTGTTTTGTAGTTTATGATTTCTCTTTTATGTTGGACCATATTTCCAATATAAACTTCGTTTTTAAGAATTGTTGCAACCGTGTCGCTACTCCAAACATTTTTCTTATTGGTTAATCTATTTGTGTAATAACCATCAATTTGTTGTTGCTTGTATTCGCTTGGAGTGGTTATTCCACGCTCACTTAAAATTTTAGTGACAGCCATAAAAGATTTGTGTTCTATATATAAGTCATAAATTAGTTTAACAACATCTTTTACTTCATCATCAATCACAAGTTTATGAATATCATTCTTATCTCGCTTATAACCATAAGGAGCAACAGGCGAAGTAAACAAACCTCTTGTTGCTCGAAGATTATAAGACATTTTACTTTTGATTGAGCAATCTTTTAAGTATTCTTCATTCATAAGTCCAGATAGTCCAATTAACAAGGTATCAATCGGCTCATCGTTTATTTCGCTATCATAATTATCATTAAGAGAAATAAATCTTGTGTTAAGTGTTGGAAACATAACTTGAATATATTTGCTCATATCTATATAATTTCTTCCAAATCTCGATAAATCTTTAACTATAACACAATTTATCTTTTTTGAAATAATATCGCTCATCATTGATTGAAATGC
>JBJEXU010000077.1:0-2961 GCA_051886095.1 Christensenellales bacterium
TAGCCTTCTAACAAGTGAATCTGTTGACTTCTTAATGTCTCAAAAAGATGGTGCTAACTATGTTGTTCTCTATCAATGCTTATGCCTAAAGTTAGTAAATAACGATGGTGTGCTTGGCAAAACACTTGGCGAAGTATTAGTTCCATACGATGTGAATAAAATCTTTAGAGAAACAAAAGGATGGTTCTCAATCGACACAATTAGAGTAGCACTCGAAATATATAAAAATCTTGGACTTATCTATCAATTAGAAAATGGTCTCTATCGAATTACTAACTTTGAAAACCTCATAGGAAGTGAAACAAATGCTGCTGAAAGAATGAGAATTATTAGAGCGAACAAAGAGCGAACAAAGAGTGAACATTGTTCACCAGATATAGATATAGATATTAGAGATAAGAGATTAGATATAGATATTAGAGAAAGAAATATAAAAGAAGATAAAACTAGATTAAACGAGATAAAAGCAAAAAATGGTTTTGCAGGTGAATTATATCTAAGACTAGTTTATTGCAATTATGTTTCTCTTTATGAGCTTGACATCGATGACTACATTAATTTGTTTAACTCATATCTTGAGAACTATGAATTAGTAGATGTAAAAGTCAAACTTGATTATTTCATTAAAACAATTTGCCATTATTCTCCTACTGGAAAAAACGATAAACAAGGCAAACCTATATTTGCATACATTTATGAAGAAGAAGAACCTATCGCAAACAAGTTCACTTACTTGAAGCAAGCGATGGATAATTCTTGGAAAAAATTATAACCGAACAATTTTAAAACAAAACAATAGAGGAATCAAAAATGAAATTAAACACAAGACAATGGAACACTTACAACTTAATTAAATCAAACACTTTAAAGGGTGAAATCACAACCCAAAAGGATATTATCAAAAACTATCCAATAGAAGAACACAAAGATGGATATAAATATTCTCCAAGAAAAAATACAAGTGATGTATGCTCTGACATTTGGAAAGACATTGAAATAATTAATTTCTCAAGCGAAATTGAAAAGATTGTAGTTGTTCATAAATACACATACAAACTTGCAGAAAACAAAGAAGAAGCAAATAAATATTATCTTAAACTTCTCTCTAATGCTTGTAAAAAACTTCGTAGAGCATATGTTGTTCTCGACAAAATCAATGAAAACGGACAAGGAAAATTGTTATCTACGAAAGATAAACCAATAGATGATAACTCTTCTGCAAGAGACTATTGTGAAGCATTTATCAAAAAAATGTATAAGGAAGCTGATAATGATACAAAAGCTCATGAATCAACAATCAATCAATAACTTTCATGTTCAAGGTCGATTAGTTGAAGATCCCATAAAAAAATTTAATGAAGAAAATAAAATATTTGTTTTCTTTAAGATTAGGACAAAATTCAACAACTCCTATGTTGATATACCAATGGTTATTACAGGTAGAGATAGCGATGTCTTTGCAACAATTTATGCACAAGGAGACCAAATAGCAGTTGATGGTATGTTTATCTCACTAAATAGAAAAACTCTTTTGTGGATAACTCAACATCGATTAGTAAAAAAATACACAAAAGGGAAAAAGGTTATAGATGAGTTTAAGGAAACTGTTGAACTTTATTCTTTAGAGGGAATAGAAAGAAGAAAAAATAACAATGAATAAAAATCTTAAAAATACTTTTGTTCTTTTTGGAATTGCCAAAACAAATTTTGTTGGACAAAAAGATGCAAAAGGAAAAGTCAATTATACAAATATAATCTCCACCGATGAGCAGTATCCTGTTGAATTAAGAATTCATTTTTATAATCCAAGTATCGAAATGCTAGAAACTACATACTTAAGTCATAAAGTCAAAATATTTGGTTCAATTCAAGGAAAAATGTATAGCAATAAATCTAATAGTCTCATTACAAGAGAATGGGTTCAATTAAGAGGAACGGCAATTTATTTAATCAATTTTGCGAAAGAAGAAGAAATCATCGATATGGATAATGCAATTATCTCTGAAGATGATTTGCCTTATTAAGGAGAGAATATGAATGAGAAAAAAATAGAAACCGAAACGATAAAGATTAACGATTCTAAAAAAGTTGTTCCAAAAAACCCAGCAGAAAATTATCGCAAGACTTTATTCAATTATGATTTAGAAATTTCAAACGCAATTTCCATGAGTGAATTATATTCAGCAAGAGAAAAAATGTATCGTGATAACAAAACTAAAAAAGGCAAGTCAGCATATTTTGGAGCAGTTGTTAATCTAAAAAAATTAGAAGTGTATTTAAATGCTTTAAAAAAAGGCAAGAATGATGCGTTGGAAAGATTAGATACAATAACTGAAAAATACAATACCAAGAAAAAAAATATTTGGGTTATGTATTTCATCAATGGTTATTCAATAAAAGATATTTCAAAAATAATTCCATACGATTACAGAAACTTAAAAAGAATTATTAAATCAATGAAAGAAGATTTAATTACTTACCTCCCATATGAAGATTTAAAAGACATTAAAGTTGAAGAAGATGAAGAAGATGATGGAACAGAAGAGTAAATACGAGTGGAAAAATTATGAACTAGATGGATATTCAATGTCAGTTAAAGATTTTTTGGAACTCCACGAAAAGATACCTTATGACACAATATTCATTTTTAGAAGCGAAAGTAGAGCACTAGACAAAATCACTCTTGAAGAGCTCAAAGAAAAATATATTAATTGCAAAGGACATTTCTACCTCCGTGATGATGATAATAAATTTATTGATTGGTATAAAAATGTCTACCTACCTTGCCTTTGGTTCGTGGTAGATGATGATGAATGTGATAAGGAACTTAAAAATGAATCTAAATGAAATTTATTTAGGAGATGCTTACGAACTTATAAAGCAAGTGCCAGACAATAGTGTGGATCTAATTATCACTGACCCACCATATGAGATTAAGGGTCTTCATCAAGATACAGGCAT
>JBJEXU010000078.1:0-2881 GCA_051886095.1 Christensenellales bacterium
AAGTAGTGATATGCAAATATCTTCTGGAATTTTGTTTAAAACTTTGTCCTCATAGGTTGTTCTAATAAGTTTGTCTATTTCCATCAATCTTTGAGAGTTTGTTTTTAATCTTTTGTTATCACTTGCAATTTGCTCGTTATAACTTTTCTCTTGATTTCGTATAAACTCATTTTTTACTTGTTCTTCGTTTTCTAACACAAGTTTAGCTTTTGTCCTTATATCTCTTAAAACGATTTCTTCAATTTCTTTCATTTGGATATAATGACTTGTACAAACTCTTGTTCCATAAACTTTAAAGTTCCCACAATTATAGTTTGACCGTCTATAAATTCTTGGACCTTTCCTGCTATGTCTTGTGTTGTTCCAACCAATATACATCTTATTTCCGCAATCTTCACAATAAATTAGTCCAGATAGCGGATGAACAACTTGATTTTCACACACTTTTCCTTGACTAACCGAAGCTTCCACTTCTCGCACTTTATCCCATAACTCTTGTGAGATTATTGCTTCGTGTGTGTTGTAAATTGTAATTTTTTCATCATCTGGTCTTTTGATTTGCTTTTTGTTTTTGTAAGATATGTTGGTTGTTCGCATTTGAACAAGATGACCTAAATATGTTGGATTTCGTAAAATTTGTTTTACTACTGAACAAGTCCATAAGTGATGACTATAATGATATGCAGTTATTCCAAATTTCTCTGTTCTGTAATCCGATGGTATAAGTATGTTTTCATCATTAAATTTTTGTGCTATGTGTTTTGGACTTATACCACTTGCTCGCATTTCAAAAATTCTTCTTACATTGCTAGCAGCAGGCTCATCAACAATTGGTAATTTCTTTTCATCAGTTCCTTTGACATAACCATAGGGTGCATAGGTTGTCCTATACTTGCCAGCTTTCGCATTGGCTTCAATAACTGCTCGAATTTTCTTGCTAGTATTTGCTGAATGCCATTCATTAAACACATTCATTATTGGCATCATATCCATTCCAGTTGTATTTTTAGAAGTATCAACATTATCATTTAATGCAATAAATCTAATGTGATACATTGGAAAGATATAGTCTGTGTATTGTCCAACTTGAATATAGTTTCTGCCAAATCTTGAAAGGTCTTTTACAATAATTGTGTTTATTCTTCCACACTTGGCATCTTCCAATATTCTTTGAACACCCGGTCTGTCAAAAGTTGTTCCAGAATATCCATCATCAATATATTCATCAATCAAATTCCAGCCTTGCTCTAAAACATATTTTTCAAGTATTAGTTTTTGATTTTCTATTGATAAGGACTCGCCATTTCTTTCATCATCTTTTGATAATCTTGCATAAATACCTACTTTTATTTCTTGCTTTGATTTCATTATTCCTCCTTTTGCAAAATCAAAGCACTGCTCTAAGTAAATACAAAAAGGATTATATCACATATATTTACAAGCGTACAGTGCTTTGCTCAAAAAATTTTAAATTTCACTATATGCTTGTTTAATGGCAAGCCTTGTCAGAACTTCGTTTATATCTTTCTTCCCAACAAAATGACTAACGACAATATATTTTCTATCGTCAATTTCATATTGGTTTTTCTTTGTTGAAAAATCTTTGAATTGTTGTGTTAATTCTTGTAAAGTTGTTTTCATTCATTATCCTCATATTAAAAATTCTCCTTTTCTATATTCTTAATGTCATAGTCCAAGTAATCTTTGGCGTGTATGAGTATGTAGCCAAACCTACCTACTTAGCATTCGGCAAATAACGTTATTTCAACGGATAGGATACTATCATTTTTGTTTGTTAAAAAGGCAGTGAAAACTGCTAAAAAAGCGGAACTGGGTATCACAGTTGCCAAGATTTTGGGGAGTGATACAAAACGATACAAACACGAAAAATAACTTGTTATTTTGAGTCACACTAAAAGGCTTATAAAATAAGGCTTTTTTGTGTGGTGTTTGGTCGTTTTGAGTCTACTCCTTATCCTGCTCACTAAAATTTTAAGCATTATTTTTACTTTTTACTCTGTTTGGTATGTATAATACTTTTTTAGTTCTTTCTTTTTTTCAACAAATACATCTTGTAAATTTATATACTTTTCAAGGTCTTTGAAAAACATTTCTTTTTCTGTTTTATTCATTTTTACAATCATATAATTTAACAAAACAGATAAAATCATTTGATTGATTTCACAATCAGCATAAGCAGTCTTGATAAATGGTTGACTGAACTTAATAAAGAAATTCATTCTCTTAGTGTGTTCGTGAATTGCATCTAGTAATGTTGTAGTTTCATTCTTTATTGCCCAATTATCATCGTTTTGCTTTTTCAAAACTTTAACACCTAGTTTTAAAACGTCATTCAAAAAAACATTTTTTGAACTATACATAAATCCTTGCAAATTTGCATATTCATCATTCAAATTATCAAGCAATTCGTTATCATATATTCTTACAATATTATCTCGCCCAATTTTATCTTTTTCTTTTTTCATTTTATTCTCCTCCTTGTAAATTTATTTTGCTATTCATCTTTCTATTTATTTGTATTTTTGAGACCGATATATCTCGCTAAAGTTTTACACCGCCCGTTTTTTAGATTTTCTATACTTCGTTCTATATCAAAAAAATTGACTCGCTAGCAAAGTCTATTTTTCTTTTTCTCGTTCTAAAATAATTTTTTAACAAAAAAACATAGCTAAGAATTTTAATCTTTTGACTATGTTGTTCTATGTTATTTTTGTATGGATTTTTTTGTTTTCTCCCTACACTATATATGGATTTCTTCATTTTTTGCACCAGATTTTTGGCATTTTTGGCTTGTTTTTAATACTTTTAGCACAATAAATCAAAAAATTTTCATTAAAAAAGCCCGTAAAATACGGACATT
>JBJEXU010000079.1:0-10675 GCA_051886095.1 Christensenellales bacterium
AGGAGTAACGGCTGCCATTTTAGAAATATCTTCTGTAGCCTCGTCCTCAATTACTTCTATTATATCATCAACTGTAACAATACCTACAAGTCTATGCTCCCTATCAACTATAGGCAGTGCCAAAATATCATATTGTTTAAATAGTCTTGCTATTTCTTCTTGGTCGGTGTCAGTCTCTGCACATATTACATTATCGTCCATAATCTGACCAACTTTCTTATCTTCGTCAGCAACAATTAAATCTCTAATTGTAACAACACCTTTCAGTATCCTTTCCGAATTTGTCACATACATAACATTAATAGTTTCCATATTCTCTGCAACTTTTTTAATCCTTTTAATAGCAGTTGCACAACTCATATTTTCTTTAATATCAATAAATTCGGTGGTCATTATTGAGCCAGCACTATCTTCCTTATATTTAAGGAATTTATTTATAAGCGTTCTAGTCTCTTTATTAGATGACTTAAGAGCTCTTTCAACAATATTAGCGGGCATTTCTTCGACAAAGTCAACCGCATCGTCTATATACATTTCTTCTATTAAATAAGATAATTCTTTATCGGTTAGTGCAGATACTAGTTTCTCTTGAATATCACTGTCAACATAACTAAATACCTCTGCACCCATATCCTTCGGGAGAACTTTAAAGACCTTAACTAAATTAATTGATGAGCCAATATTTTCCAGCAAGTCAGCAATGTCTTGAACATGCATTTCCATTAAGATGTCTTTGACTTCTTTTAATTTATTCAACTCAATTTTTTCTAGTATATCCAAATACATAAAAGTCCTCCTTATAAAAAATTTTTGATACTTTAATATATCATAATTTAATACAAAAAACAATGTTAATAATTAATTTTTTTATTTATTTTAAGAGTTTTTATTTTCTTTTTTAAAATTTATAGATAATAAAAAACAACTACATTCTCAGTTTATGTTTTTACTTTGAATATAGTTGTCAAAAATATTTACTTTTCTGGATTATCGTCAGGTTCACTCATATCTTTAGAAGATATCAATCCGCTTTTAAAATTATTCCACTCATCTCTTGCCTTACGCATAATCTCTCTTTCTTTAGCGGTGTAACCATTCTTTCCTTTCTTAGCATTTTTCTTTGCACCTTGAGATTTTAAAGGTCTTTCAGATTGTAGGGAACTTTCTCCACTATTTAAAACAATTTGATTATAGTAATTTCTATATTTATTAAGCAATGCATTAATTTCATCAGGATTAGTATTAATCTTTCTATGACTAAGTTTGCCATTTGCTCTAGCCCTATTAAGTTTATTAATGTTAGAAATAAATTGCTCACATAAATTACTTTTTAAATCTTTGCCTTTTACAACGCCTAAATCTTCTCCACTAGAGCAATCGTGAAAATCACTTCCGCCTGTATAGTAGATATCTCTTTGTTTTCCCCTAGAATGAACACAATCTCTAATCATTCGAGCAACACCATCTACTTGGCCGGGATAATATTTCTCAAAACCATTAACCCTAGGAACTAAATAATCTACTAAAATTCTTTTATTAGCATTAGATACTCTTTCTATATTAACTGCAGGATGTGCAATAACAATTTCACAGCCAGATGCATTAGCAATCTTAACCAAGTCTGACATTTCGATATTTAGCCTTTCATATTTAGGCAAAGTCGATATCATTTCGCAAAGTTCTTTATAACTAGAAGCAATGGTTATTTTATTCTCTACTAAGAAATGCCAAATATCTTTCTTGCCAAGACTCTGAAAACTAGGATCTTGTAATCTTCTATTATTGATATAATCCCTTATATCATCTTCGCTTATTTGATAGTGTCCTGTTTTCTTAAGCAAATCTCTAAGCATACCAATATCGCAATCAATATCATTCTTTCTTTTCAAATCAAGTAGTTTAGAAATTGGACTATGAGGAGACATATCTCCACCATAAAGTAGCAAATGTAATTTAGTTGAATTACCTTTAAGGTTTCTTATTTTTTCTATCCTACAAGTGACTTCAACACCTGATATAATTTTAATTCTATCTACTTCAATTATTGGTTGCGACAAGTCAAAGCCGTGTTTCTTATAAAACTTTCTTATTTCACTAAAAGTATTATGGTCGGTAATAGACAAATATTCAATATTATTCTTCTTGGCAATTTCTAAAATCTCTTCGATACTATAAACAGCGTCGTTTGAACCAAAAGAATGTACATGTAAATCAACATTTGTAGTATTTTTGTTTGCCATAACACTCTCCTATACTTTTTATAAGTTTATCACTTGGAAAAACAGATTTCAATACCTAATTGAAAAAAGTCTCAATTATTTATTAAAATGTTGGTTAATTTCTAAATTCCACTCGGCTTTCGCAGGCTTAATTGTAAATAACGATGTTTGCGTAAGTTGCTCAATGCAAAAAATTATTTAAACCACTTGGCTGTAGCGGGCTTAATTTGTTAACAAATATATGTTACGTAATATGCTCAATGCAAAATTGTTAATTTATGCGGTCAATTAAAAATTTTACACATAATTTTTGTTCATCTGTAAGAGTTTCACTTTTTAACCTATTTATAAGTCTAGCACCTTTAATTTTCTGCATCTTATTGCCAGTATTTAGAACACCCGCCAATAAAATAGTAGTATCAATTTCATATGGGTGTCTTGCCACATATTCCTCTAGTGCTTCTACACCTTTATTAAATAATCCATCAGCAAATTTTTTAAATTCATTAAATTGGGCTTTATTCTGAATAGCACTCATAGAATCAACATCATCTAAAACATATTCGTCCCAATAAAACATTTCGTTATATATTAGGTCACTTGCTTGAAGCATACATTTAGAATAGTTTAAGGTATCTCCAATGCTTTCATAATAGATACTTGCATATAAATAATCGGCTATTCTATTAGGTCTTGCCCTCTCCAATGTAACAATGATAGGTATTTCTGCTACAGCAAGATATCTATCATCTTTAACAATATCTTTGTTAAGAACCTCGGATAAATCTCTACTTGCGTATCCGCAATTAGGACATTTTTCTATAAAAAAATGCCATAAATTATAATAATACTTGGCCCCTTCATCGTGAGGTTCAACTAGCGGATTAATATAAACTTTATCATCGTATGTGAATTTATAATCACAAACACTGCATTTTTTTGTAATTCTCATAGTTAATTTCTCCATTTTTCTAATTCTAGCATAAAAAAGCCTAAAAGCACAATAATTTTAACAATTAAAAAATAACTTTCCCCAGTTAAATTATGCAAATTAATTACTGGCTTTATGAAAATACTCAAAAATATTTTTGGCAAGTATTTCTCCAATACCCTTAGTAGATTTTAATTCCTCCAAAGTCGCCCCTTTTATGCTTTCTATATTCTTAAATTTATCAAATAAAATAGTAACTTTTGATTTGCCAATTAAAGGAATATTCTCAAGTTCTGATTGTAAAGTTTTCTTTTGCCTTAAAGATTTTTGGAATGTTATTGCAAATCTATGACTTTCATCTCGAACATTTTGCAATAATTTTAATGCAAAATTATCTCTACTAAGAACAACTTTTGTTCCGTCTATTCTATAAATCTCTTCTTCTTTTTTTGCAAGAGATATAATTTCAATATTAAATCCTAATTCATCTAATGCTTGTTTTGCAAAGGTTAATTGTATTATACCGCCATCAATTAGAATTAAATCGGGAAGAGTAGAGAAACTAATATCTTTATTTAATTTGTATTCATTGAGCCTACGAGTTAAAACATCGTGCATATTTTTAAAATCATTCTGTCCCATCCCTTCAATTTTAAACTTACGATACATTTTAGAGTCTTTTACACCACCAGTAAACACAACCATACTAGCAACTGTATTTGTTCCTCCAAGATTACTGATATCATAGCCCTCAATTCGTCTTGGTAACTTACTTAAGCCTAAAGTTTTTTGAAGGGTGTTGATAGCACCTATGGTTTTCAATTCATAAAGTTTATTCTTCTCAATAGATTTTATTAAATACTCACTAGCATTTTTATTAACCATTTCAAGAAGTCTTGAATAAGGTGGTCGCTTGCCCGAAATTAAATTTATCTTGTGTCCCGCTGTTTTATCTAACCATTCATCAAGAGCATCACTATTATATTCAGTTACAACAACTTTAGGACAAATATGTTGATTTAAATAATATTGAGTAATAAAATTAGACATTATATCTGAAGGTTCAATGCTCGCATCAATTACATTATAATTATTAACGCCTATCATTTTATTACCCCTAATACAAGCAACAGTTACAACTGCGGAATTTCCATTCTCGGCAAATCCAAAAATATCTATGTCAGCATTTTTATTAAGCCCAGTAACATTCTGTGCATCTATATTTTCAATAAGTTTTAGATTATCTCTTATTTCTATCGCCCTTTCAAACATTTCCATTTCGGCATATACTTGCATCTTTTTAGTTAGAATTGATTTCGCTTTGGTTAAATCACCTTTAAGAAATTCAATAACATTATCTACTTCCCGCCTATATTCTTCCTTAGTGCATCTGCCTGTACAAGGTGCTAAGCAATTATTAATATGATAATTAAGACATTCTCTATTGTATTTTTTATTGATATTTAAATTACAATCCCTTAATTTAAAAGTATTGTTAATAATTTTCATAAGGTCTGTCACATTTACTTTATTAAAGAAAGGCCCAAAGTACATTGCCTTGTCATTTTTTATTTTACGAGTAACCTGAACCATTGGATAATCAGATTTATAATCAATCCTAATATATGGAAATGCCTTGCCATCTTTTAGTAAAATATTATAAAAAGGCTGATGTTTATGAATTAAGTTACTCTCAAGATTAAGTGCCTCAAGTTCACTAAGGGTAATTATATATTCAAAATCATATACATTATCCACCATTTGTTGAACCTTAGGCAATTTAACTGTGTTTAAAAAATAAGAAGAAACTCTGTTCTTCAAATTTTTAGCCTTTCCAATATAAATAATGTTTCCATACATATCTAACATTTTATAGACACCGGGGTCACCGGGCAAGGCATATACTTTTTCTTTAATTCTTAAATAAATATCTTTTCTCATCTTCAAATTACTTTAGGATAAATTTAAATATCTTACAAATTAAATATAATTAGTTGTGATTTATCGGGATATACAATTAGAATTACTTAATACTAATTCGTTATCATTAACTTAAACTCATTGTATCTTCATAAATAGCCACACAATCTTGAAGTTGATTAAAAAGTTCTAAGTTCTTATCATTTAATTCTTTAGGCATCTGACGAATGATAGTTCCAAATAGTAGTTTATAACTAGAATACCTATCTTCATTATGTCCATCTATTGCTTTTAAAATTCTAGATTGAGCATACTTAATATAAGTTCCAAGTTCATCTTCAGATAGCATCTTAATTTCTTTATTTGCTTTAACAAAATTTCTTTCAACCTCAAAATAACAGCGGTCTTTTTCTTCTTCAGTTTTTGCGTTAAATGCCCTGCTTTGAAACTTATAATAATTCTCGAAATCTCTATAAATAGTCATTGATTTTTGTCGTGGTGTTAACTTCTCAAAAGCCTTAATTTCTTTTGCATTCATAAGTTCTATTAAACCTAGTAGTTTCTCACTCATTTTACCAATCCTGCCTTTTTAATGTTCTATCTTTGACATCGTCATAATATTCAAAATATTTTTGTTTATAACTTTCATATGATTTATCTAAATTAGCATATGAGTTTAGTTCTTCAACTGTAAAATCTGACATAGAAAATTCTTCCATACTCTCAGCCAATTTCATCAATTCTCGTTCGTTCATATTTCTCACTTTCTACAATAATTTTTTTATTACCATTTAAATTATATCACATTATTGCAATCGGAGTCAATAGCGATTATTGGTCTATTTTACCTAATTCTACCAACAACTCTATATGTTTTGTAAACGGAAACATATTAAACGATTTGACATTAATGTTATACTTATTGTCAGAAACTAAGTATTGAATGTCACGCAAACAAGTTTCTGGATTGCAACTCATATACACGATTCTTCTGGGATTAATAGTTTTTAGAACATTAATTACATTTGTATCAAGTCCAGCGCGTGCAGGGTCTAGAAATACAACAATATCTTTATCAAGTTTTAACTTAGAAATCTCTTTCTCACACTTTCCACATAAATAAACTACATTATTTACACTATTTATTTTAGACATAAGTTTAGCATTATCTACAGCCGAAGGCACCTCTTCAATAGATATAACTTTGCTTGCTTTCTTAGCAAATAAAATACTCGTAATTCCTATGCCACTATATAAGTCTAAAACCATTGTAGATGGTTTTATGTCAAGCAACTCTAATGCTGTTTTATACATCTTCTCGGCAACACCAAGATTGACCTGCAAAAAGGAACTAGGACTAAGAGCAACTTTAACTCCGCACAAAGTAAAGTTTAGATATTTATTACCTTTAACAAATTTAAAGTTTTTATCAAAAATAGCGTGGTCGGTTCGCTTATTTATATTTAAATAAAAAGACACTTCGGAAAAGTCCTCTAACAATCTATTATATAACCAATTCCTTCCGGCAAAGTTATCTGTAGTGACTACTAAAGTTAATTGTAATCTATTTGAAACACATCGTGCGTGAGCATATCTAATTATTCCGCCACGCAATTTAGAATATGGTCTAATCTTAAATCTAGAAATATATTCACGCAAAATCGCTATTAGTTTTTGAGCCCAATCTCCAAAAAGTACACAACTATCTATATCTGTTATTTTAGTTGAACCTTCTTCATAAAAACCAATGATTGTTCTTCCTTTAAGTTCTCCAAAAGCAAGATGAATTTTGTTTCGATATTTGTATGGATAATAATCCCCAACACAATCGTCAATCGAGTCACAATTAAGACTTTTAAAAAGTTCTTTTATATAACTAGTTTTTTCTTTCAACTGCCAAGATATATCTTTATCTAAATTTTCACAACCTCCACACCTAGAGGAATATTTACATTTTAACATTCTTACTCGCCTATTATTTATTATAAAATTTTGCTATTATCTAAATTTTAAATTTTTATCCGAAACTTACTAAGTTTTTGTCTAATTATTAATATTTCCCCTGTTTACAATGAATTTTCTAAAAAATTTGCACAGAAGACTATCTCACTAAAAGCATAATGATTAATAAAATTTTTCTCAATTAAATAATATCATAAATTACAAGAAAACAGCAATGATTATTTAAAATTATTTAATTTTTAAAAAGAAATTATTTTATCATTAAAACTCGTGGCTTTAGTATCTTGCTTATTCTTGTAAAATATGCTATAATAGAATATAATAAAGAATATGTTGAGAAATAAATTTAGGAAATAATTAATTTAGTATTTTATTAACTAAAACTCTTAAATAAAAGGAGAAAATTATGGAAACAAATAATCAAAACGAACAGGAATTTGTTTACTTGGCAAGAATACTTACAGAAAGTGCAGGTAAAAGATTAGAATTATTACTTAATGGTGAGGACCCTAAAATTATTGGCAGTACACCTCAAGACAACAGTTTTGTTCTTTCCGATGTTTCAAGCAAATTAAATTTAGACTTAGCACCTAATAAAGTTGAAGCATTTAGATGGTTAGAGAATTATAAAAAGATGCAAAAAATTCGTTCATATTATATGATTGGAAATAGTCTTGATGACATAGCGGATAGCATAAATACTTTAGCCTTTCAGCCAAATACAGAAGTGGCATATCAAAAATTGCTTAACGGAAAGACTGGCAGAATGGAAGACTACTTTGCTTATAATCGTCCCGTTATGGCGGTAATAAAATTACCAATATCAGAATTAGATAGACTATTAACTCAAGGTTATGCCGAAAAGAGAACTGGAGATTATGGAACAGACATTGAACGAAGCCAACTAGATGAAATTACACTTGGTGATGATGCTTTAAGACAAATTTACAAAAACAATCAATTTATGTATTATGGTCCAATACATAAAGTAATGGACAAGATTAGCAGTACTCCATTTGACACTAAGCATATCTTTAAATACGATTATATGCCATCTACTACTATAGGTCTTGAAAATACCCAAAACAAAGTATCTTTTAATTCTCAAGAACTTAGCCCAGAAGCAAAAGTGTATTATGATGCATTTGTTGAAGTAATGAATAGACCTAAAGAAGAAAGAGATTTTATATTGCCATCTTTTAAAGAAATGCTAGACAAGACAACTTACGAAGAACTTTTAAATTATTATAGTCAAAATGAAGGCAAACCTGAAATGTAAAAAATAGACAAGTATCAAAATATTTTGTTATGATGGTGAAGAAATGAAAATTTTAATTGTTGTTGATATGCAGAATGGTTTTATTACAGATAAAAATATTTATCTGAAAAATAAGATTAATACATTATTTAAATCAAATTTTTATGATAAAATAATATTAACTAAATTTATTAATGATGTTAATAGAAATCCATTGTATCAAAAATGCCTTAATTGGCACAAATTAACAACTCAACAAGAGCAAGAATTTTGTATTGATATTCCTGAAAACGCAACGATTTTAATTAAATATGGCTATGGTTTAAATCAAAAAGATTTGGAATATCTAGTTTCTTTGAATGTAAATACTATTGACATCTGCGGATTAGAGGCAGAGGCTTGTGTATACGCCATCGCTCTACAATTATTTGATTTGGGAATTAAACCAAACATTCTAGCAAACTACGTAGATTTAAATGAACAAATGCAAAAAATTTATGTTAAACAATTTGGAGATGTTAAAATAGACATTTAAACATTATGATAAAAGGAAAAACAAATTTTGAAAAAAGGGATTAATTTATATTTTAATACTGATGACAATATAAGAGAAAAATTGATTGCCGTTAAAAACGCAGGATATGATGAGTTTTTTATTGGAATTAATAATATTCAAGATTTTGAACAATTTCGCAAGGATTTAGAATTTGCTAAAAATATTGGGCTTAATTGTACAATGATACATTGTTATTATTACGAACCTATATTAAACGATTTTTGGTTAGACAACGAAACGGGTGATAAAGTAGAAAAAGATTATATAAATCAATTAGAATTATGCAAAGGTATGAGTGATAATTTTGTAGTGCATCTAAATGGAAATTATGGAAGTAAGCAAACCAAAATAGGTTTACAAAGAATAAGAGATTTACTAGATGTTTGTTCTAAGAACAATATGAACCTTTGTATAGAAAATTTATATTCTACAGATGAACTAGGTTATATATTTTCTAATATTAAGCATAATAGATTAAAAGTTTGTTTTGATACTGGTCACCGCAACTTTTTAACACCTAGTTTTGATGTTATAGAAAATTTTGGAGATTACATATCTGTATTACATATTCACGATAACGATGGAAAAACCGACCAACACAAATTCCCTTATACAGGCAATATCGACTGGGAGGTATTTGCAAAAAAGATTTCTAAATACCCTAATTTAACATTGTCTTGCGAACTTAAGGGCTATGAATTTGATGAGATGTTAAAAGGCGGTATCACCGCTTTAAATAAACTAGAAAATTCAATTCAACAATATAAAAAATAAGAACTAGTAACACAACTAGTTCTTATTTTTTAATACAAATCTTAAATAAGCATCTCTATCTTTTTCTAAAGCATAATCTATGCCTACTCTTTTAGCAGTTGTAAAAAGATATTTTTTGCCATCGTCCATTAGATAGATACGCGGATTGTTAACAATGCTTTGCCCGTTCAATGATTTATCTATATTAAGTAATTTTGTGGTTCTTGCTGGTCCATTTGCTCCAACTACACCCCTTATTAAAACAGCCTCTGGCTCACCTATATCTTTACTAACAATATTTAATAAATAATGCAGGCCATAACATAGATAGATATATATTGTTCCACCTTCCTGCCACATTGGCTCGGTTCTTAATGTGCGTCTACCCTTGTAAGTATGACAAGCACTATCTTCCACTCCTAGATATGCCTCTGTTTCACAAATTTGTGCCTTAACACTTTTACCAGCTATATTTGTAACAATCCACTTTCCTATAAGGTCTTGAGCAAGTGCAACTGTATCTTTTTTAAAAAAATTCAAATCATTAATAATTTCCATACCATTCTCTCTAAAATATATCTGCAACCAATGCCGTATTAAAAAATTTTTATTTAATTGCAATACAAATATATGTATAGTTGCAACTAGACTTATCACTAAGTATTATACCATAAAAATATTTTAAACCTAACAATAAATGTTTAAAGTAAGATTTTTATGGGAAACAAATATTTAAAAGGAGAACTATATGGCATATTCATATAAGGGAGCAATAACATTTGGCCTTGTATATATTCCCATTAATTTAGTTGTTAGTGTTAAGGAACACGACATTGGCTTTAATATGCTAGAAAAGAAAACAAAATCTAGAGTTAAATACAAAAAAACTTGCGTGGATTGTAATGATAAAGAAGTTAAAAACGAAGATATAGTTAAAGGTTATCAATACGAGAAAGACAAATATGTTATTTTTACCGATGAGGATTTTGAGAAAATCAAAACTGAAAAAGATAAAAATATAACAATAGAACAATTTGTCAATATTGAGGAAATTGACCCTATATATTATGACAAAG
>JBJEXU010000080.1:0-10665 GCA_051886095.1 Christensenellales bacterium
TAGTCCACCAATAACAATATCATTATTTGGCTCGGTGCTATTTGCTTTTCTTGAGACTTGGGCTTTATGGTTTATAGAGGATAGATTTGAGTATAAAGAGAGTATGAAATATTATAAAGTCCAAGCAGAAGAACTGCAAAAGGAAATACAAGATATTGCAAATAAGAAAGACTTAAAACAAGAATTAATTGATAAATGCGAAAAGGCAAAACTAAATGATAGAGATACAAAGTTAGCAATTATGTATTATTATGAACGCAAGACACCAAAAGATATTTGGTTGTGGTATTGCCAACAAAAAGAATATGAGTATATAGAGTGGAATACGATATATCAAATATTATGGAGAATTGGTAAGAAAATTAAATAAAAATTAGATTTGTAGAGGATTTGTAGAAAGCAAGTCCTCTTTTTTTATGCTATAAAATGAGTGTCAAGCAAAGATAGGGGTCTTAATTCCCTACTAACCCCTTCTTTGTCTGTGACAAAATTATAGAATAAAGGGGAATTTTTAATATGGCATTTAATAACTACAACAATTATCTACCAAATAATCAATATTATCCACAGCAATATCCAATGGGCAATGGGTATCAATCTTATCAACAACCACAAAATGTTGTAAGACCTGTACAACAAAATGTACAGCAACAATATGAAACGCCAATACAAGATGTTCGCTTTGTTACAGGCGAAGAAGCAAAAGCATATATCGTTGTACCTAATGGCAATGCACTTCTAATTGACAGAGCAAACAATATTGCACATTTCAAGAGTGCAGATGCAATGGGTCAATCTCGTAGCAAGGTCTATAAGTTTGAAGAAATAGACGAACAAAAGATTAACGAAACTAAACAATCTATATCACAAATTGATACAAGTGCGTTCGTAAAGAAAGAAGATATTAGTGGTTTGCTAACAAAAGACGATTTGAAAAACTTTATTACAAGAGATGACTTAAAGAGTATTGAGGCAAAGTTAGAACAAGTCCAAAAACAAGTTAGAATAAATGAAATCTTAAATGGGGAGAAAGTAAATAATGGCTAATAATCAAAATCCAATAAATAATATGTTGCAGTTCTTAAATAGTGGTGGAAACCCACAACAATTTATTCAATCAAAATTGCAACAAAATCCACAACTTAATACAATTATGTCACAATTACAAAATATGTCACAAGGAAAAAGTGGGAAAGAGTTTGCGATGCAACTAGCAAAGCAAAACGGAATAGACCCAACACAACTTATGCAGATTGCAAATAAGATGGGTCTTAAATAATTTTTGGTATCTCCAACAATAATTTCAATGTCGACTAAGAAATATGTGTTGTGTAGATATATATAAATTCTTAATATTTTATAGGAGGAAAAAATATGTACGAAAATGACAACTTAGCAGTAGGCTATGCACTAGGTAGAGATGCCAATACTAATAATGGTTATGGCAATGGCTTTGGTGCTGATGGCTGGTGGGTTCTAATTATCCTATTCGCTCTATTTGGTGGTTGGGGTAATGGTTTCGGTGGTTTCGGTGGAAACAACGGAGCATTAACAAGAGCAGATATGTGCGAAGAGTTTAACTTTAATGGTGTAGAAAATGGTATTAGAGGTATCCAACAAGGTCTTTGTGATGGTTTCTATGCTATGAATACAAGTCTACTTAATGGCTTTAATGGTGTAAATACTAACATCCTTACAAGTGCAAACCAAACTCAACAAGGTATTGCTAATTTAGGTTTCCAACTTCAACAATGTTGTTGCGAACTAGGTAGAGGTCAAGATAGAATTGCTTGTGAAAATGCTACAAATACTGCAAGAGTAATTGAAGCAAGTAACTCAAATACACAAAGAATACTTGATTATCTATGCAATGAGAAGATAAGCGGTCTACAAGCAGAAAACGCTGCTTTAACAGCACAATTATCTCAAAACGCACAGACTAACACAATTATTTCAACACTAATGCCAGTTGCTCGCCCTGCTTATATCACTTGCAGCCCTTATGAGAGTGCTTTTGGTTATGGTAGAAATGGTAATTGTGGTTGCAACTCTGGTTGTGGCTGTTGCTAATAAACAAATTGCAAAAAATACATATTCCTAAAATGTTTCTTGTGAAACATTGTTAGTTGAGAAAATTTAATACTAGATAAGGGTATAGGGTTTTCTCTATACCCTTATTTTAGTTTTACGGAGAATAAGTTATGTCTTATGGTAATAATAATGGAAACAATAATAATATTCTAGGCGATTTCCTTAATTTGTGGGGCATTATGCTCGGTTATGAAAATCTTATGGAAAACCGACAACAAAGTGCTGACAATAATGTTGCCAAACATAACCAAGAGCAAGCAGAGTTTTTGTTAAATGATTTGCACGCACAATTTGATAAACAAAATGAAATGCTAGCCTATCAAAACACTTTGCTTGAAGAAATTTTAAACATATTACGAAAATAAATTAAAGGAGAATAATAATTATGAGTTGTAAACCAAGTTGTCGCTTATGCGATAATCTAGTAATAAGTCGTTCAGTAACAGTTGTAACAGTAGCAGGTGTTCCTACTTTGGTTATTGACCTACCAGCAAGGACTTATATGAATGGTTGTAAATATTGCATTATAGTTGCACAGACAATCCCAGCAACCGCAACTATTAATATGCCTGTTGCTTTTTCTATTAATGGAGTAACTACAACAGTATATCCATTTGTAAGATGTAACTGCTCACAGATTACTGCTTGCGGAATTAGAACGAGAACAAGATACTCAACCATAGTATCAACAACTGCTACTGGTGGTGTATTCAAATCTTTGGGAGGTATTTGCTGTTGCCCAAATAATAATTTGCTTAGTCTACCAGTAGTTACTACTACAACTGCACCTGCTGCAACACCTGCTGTTGCTAGTTTAAGTACAGATGAGCCAGTAGTTGCAAATGCAAAAGTACCAAATAAAACAACTAAGACTGTTACTACTACCACTAAGGAGGTATTAGCAAATGAATAGACCAATGTTTGATATGATGATGCGTGGTAGAGATGGTCGTAATCCTTACGGCTCTCGTGGTGGCTATATAACATATCGTGACCCACGCAGGAGAGATAGGGCAATGAGTGAAGAAATGTATAATCGTGGTAGAGAGCCAAGAGATTATGAAGAAGATTATGCTCGTAGAAGAAATAGTAGGGGTCAATATATGAGAGATAGAGGGGCATATCCTTTTGAAGTAAGCGGAGAGTTTGAAATGTATGATAGACACCACTATGACCCTTATATGATGGGTGAGTATGGCGGTCGTGATTATGGCTATGACTATGCTTATGACGAAGATGTTATGTCTAAACAAGAACTAGACCAAAAATATTATCAATTACTTGGGGAAGTTGAAGAAAGTGAAAAAGAAAAGTTTTCAAAAGAAAGAATACTTAAAAGAGCCGAAGAAATGGGAATTAAGTTTGATAAGTTCTCGCCAGAAAGTCTTGTTGTAGCCACAGTAATGGTATATACCGACTATTGCAAAACTCTTGGAAAAGGTAACCTAGACACCTATATTCTTTTAGCCAAAGATTTCTTAATTGACCCAGATAGCAAATTAAAAGGCGATGAGAAATTAACTGCCTACTTTGATTATGTAGTTATGTAAATTATAATCGCAAAATAGGAGATATTTATGTCAAGGTTTAAATATCTAAATGTAAATCCAAAAGGACTAAAAACCGAAGATTGTGTAATAAGAGCAATTACTTTGGCTAGTGGTTTACCTTATGAAGAAATATATAAGAAAATTTGGCTAACTGCGGAGTTATATGATTGCGATAGATTATGCAAGTTCTGTTATAGCAACTTTATAACTAATGTCTTGAAATACAAAGATGTGAATTGCCACAATTTAACAGTAGGCGAGTTTGCTGACGAACACCCTATTGGTACATATTTGGTCAGAATTAATGGGCATTTGACTGTTATAATTGATAATTGTGTATATGATATATGGGATTGCCGTGATGAGCTTTGCGATACTGTGTGGAAAAAAACTAATTAAAAATAAATTGTCTACTATTCGTTGAATAAATGCAACATAGAAAAATGAGAGAGAGTAGTAGAAATAAGTTTTTGGGGAGAGAAATCTCCCTTTTTTATTTGACAAATAATATATAATATATTATTATATAAATATAAATTGATTTTAAAAGTGCTGTTGAAAGCATCTAATAGGTGGGTTAATCACAGCCAAATCAATTTTTATGGCAGGTTTTATACCTGTCTTTTTTTATTTAAAAAAAATTAAAAAAAACTTTTGAAAAATGCTTTACAATAGGTGTAATGTATGCTACAATGGTGTCATAAATAAAAGAAAGGGGGAGTTAATATGACATATCGTACAATTAAGATTGATGAGAAGTTATATAATGAGTTAAATGATATTAAAACTAAGACTAACATACCTTTGACAAAGATAGTTGAGTTTGCTTTTAATAATTTCAAACAATCAAAAGAGTATGCACACTTGGTGTTATTTGCTAAGTGCGATTTTAAAGTAAATGAAAAAAGGAGTTAATATGAAAACTAAACATATTGAAAAAATGTTTGCAGGCTTTATAGGTAATGAAAAAAAGTGTGAGAGAGAAAAGGCTAGACAAGAACGTATAGCGACCTATAAAAAGCAACAGCAGGAACTTAATCAAGAAAAAGAAATAAGTTCGGTAGAAGAAGATAATCGACTAGAAAATGAAATACAACTTGCAATGCAGCGAAAGGATTTCGCAACCGCTATTTATCTTGACAAGCAAAAGAACAGGGAGAATGAATATGAAAACGATAACTGATTTGTTACTAGAAGATACAAGATTAAGCGAGCAATTTAAAAGTGGGCTTAGCAATGAAACCAATAATGAAAATAGTAAAAAAATATATATCGTTTTTAAAGATTATGTTTCAAAGTCTAGTGTGTTACAGGAACAAATCATTTTGGGAGTTTTTGACGACCTAGACAAAGCAAAGTCAGGCATTGAAGAAGCTTTTGAGAAAGAACTAAAATCGCCTTTGTATGAAGATTGCCGTGTAGATACAGAAACAAACAATGGTTGCATATCAATTTTCACAGAATTTGCTAACAAAAATGATTGCATTATTTATTGGGAAGATTATCAATTAAATAAATTAGAAAGGAGTTAAAAATGGAAACATATAGAGTAGAACAAAATGATATTGATAAACTAGAAGTATTGGCAACTGGTTATAAGGCTATTAGATATGACCTATCTACTAATGGCGATAGTAATTTTAGATATGGAGAAAAAGATGAGAATTTGGTAGGAAAAATATTTGAAGTAGACGGAAATATTAAAGAATGTAGATGGGGTCTACATTTTAGCAAAGACCCAGCAAATGTATTTAATTTCTATGAGCCACTTGGATACAATAAATATTATAAAGTTACTGCATACAAAGAGTGTATAGATGCAGAAGATGGTATAAAGAGTGTCGCAAAAACAATCAAGTTCGAAGAAGAATACGATATAATGGAGTTTATTGAGATAATAAAAAGATATGATAGAACTCCAAATAGCCAAGATATAGAAAAAATCAAAGAAGATGCCGTAAGTTATAGCAATGCCGTAAGTGATAGCAATGCCGTAAGTGATAGCAATGCCGTAAGTGATAGCAATGCCGTAAGTTATAGCAATGCCGTAAGGTCTAGCAATGCCGTAAGGTCTAGCAATGCCGTAAGTTATAGCAATGCCGTAAGTTATAGCAATGCCGTAAGTGATAGCAATGCCGTAAGTGATAGCAATGCCGTAAGTGATAGCAATGCCGTAAGTTATAGCAATGCCGTAAGGTCTAGCAATGCCGTAAGGTCTAGCAATGCCGTAAGTGATAGCAATGCCGTATATAACTCTTATGGGCTAAGAAAATGCGAAGCTGTATCTAAATCTATATTTTGCTATAAAAAACAAGGTACAATCTATTGTATGTTTAACAAAAAGTCAACTAAGTATCGTGTAGAAGAAGTTATTAGAGAATTAAAGATTTTTGGGTTTGTACCGAAATTTACTAATTTTTATGAATTGAAAGGTAACCTAGAATGGTATAGAATTGCATTTCCAGAACTTATGGAAGTTGACAATAAAACTGCTTGGAGTAAGATACCAGAAAAAATGTTAGAATATATTAAGAGCTTGCCAGAGTTTAATGAAAAAATATTTAATAAAATAATCGGAGATTAAGCCTATGATTACTTATCACAAGGGAGATTTGTTAAAGTCTGGTTGTAATATCATATGTCATCAGGTCAATTTGCAGGGTGTTATGGGTGGCGGACTTGCTAAACAAATTGCCGACAAGTATCCTAAATGCGAAGAACAATATAGGCGAGTTGTTAATTCGATTAGCAATAAATACTCGCTAGGTGGAGAAGTTGTTTTTTACAAAATTGACAACGACCACTATATCGCAAATTGTTTTAGCCAAGACGAAAACTTTAATACCAACTACAAGTGGCTCGAAAGGTGCATTGAGAAAATCAAAGACTTTTCAAGAGAGTACAAGTACACAGCGATAGGCATACCTAAAAATTATGGGTGCGGTATCGCAAATGGCGACTGGGAAAAAGTAGAAAGCATTTGGGACAAAGGTTTTTGGCAATGGGATAGCTTGGAAGTGCAGGTCTGGGAGTGGGACAATGGCAAGGGCTGAAAAAGAAATAATCAATGAAATCGAAAGCTACAAGTCAATGCTCATTCAAACAAAATCTCAACAAAGGCAATGGCAACTTAACCAACACATTAAGAAGTTACAAAAAGAATTGATTATTTATAAAAAACTTATTAAAGGAAACAAGACATCAAATGAAAACATATTATGATGACGAGAAACATCAATACTTTGTCAATGGCGAACTAAAACCAAATGTGACTGATATTGCAAGCCCTATATCTTTTGAAAGACTAAATGCTTTACAACAAGTGCTTTTAGAAAGAGCAAGGCAGAGAGGTAGCCGTTGTCACGAACTCTTTGAAGAGTATTTGCTTATGGGCGACCTAGATATAAATGAAATTGAAATGGAATATATACCTTATGTCCAACAATTTATTTTGTGGGCAAAGACTTATCGACCCAAAGTTATGTATACCGAAAAAAAGATGTTTAGTAACGATTTTTGTGGAACTTGCGACCTTATATGTGCCATTGATAAAAAGATATTATTGGTGGACTATAAAGTTACAAGTGCCATTGATAAAAAGAGTTTGTCGGTGCAATTAGAAGGCTATTATAGGCTTTGCAAGAAGTACAAAATCAAAATAGATGATTGCTATTATTTGCATATCAAGAAAGACGGCTATGTGTTTAAGCCAATAAAACGAAATGACCGCTGGTTTGACATTTTGTTGGAACACAATAAATTTATGAAGGAGAAATACGATGGAAAATAACGAAAATAGTGTGGTTGTTTATGAAACACCAAAAACTGAATTGAAACTATGGCGAAACAATTACAATGTACAAATTGGAGAATACCAATGTACTCTTGTAAGAGATGTCGATTTTGGTAAAGTACCAAAAGCAAAAACACCGACATTATTCAAGAGTGGTGCAGAGAAGATACTTTTAGGTTATGGTCTTTATTATGACATCGAAATAACTGATAGTTATAAGGACTATCAAAAGGGCATATTTTATTATGAGGTCATAGCGAGAGCCTATGACGATAAAGGTAGGGTTGTTAGGAGTGGTGTAGGTTGTTGTAATACAAGCGAAAGTGCTTTTGGCTCTGCTGGTAGTTTTAACTCTGCCAACAATGCTTTTAAAAAGGCGAAAAAGAGAGCAGTTGTTGACCTTGCACTTACTCTTGGCTCACTATCAAATTGTTTCACGCAAGATATTGAAGATGAAAACAATGATGAAAGAGCAAACCAATTATTAAAAGACGATGACCCAATTACTGGAAAACAAGCAAAAAGAATATTTGCTATTGCTTCTAACTATGAAATTACAACCGATAAGGCAAAGTCGCTATTAGCACAATGGGGCTTTGCTTCAACCAAAGACATAAAGCAAAAAGATTATGATGAAATTTGCGAGAAATTAGAAAAATATGGTAAGGGAGAATAATTATGTGGGTAGCATTTATAATAACGAGTGTTGTAGGGCTTGGGGCTATTGCACTTACTTATGCTCTATATGGTTGTAACCAAGTAGATTTTAGTTGTAAGAAAATGAGCCAAAGTGAGTTTAGATATAAAGTATTAAACGAAGAATTAGATTGTGCATATCCTTATTGTACCAGATTTCAAAGTCCTATTAGCGAAGAAGGACAAAAGAAATATGATAATTATTGTAATAAAATACATAAAAAATCAATAATGAAAACAATATTTTTTTGGGCATTACCAGTCTTGATATTTGCGATTGTATTGTTTGGTTTTTCATATATTGGTGCATTTTTAGATAGAGAGCAATTAAATAAAGAGATAGCAAGTTACCAAGCCTCAAAGTACACGATTGAAATTAGCCTAGAAAACGATGACTTGACAGGTCTTGAAAGAGTGGAACTCGTAAAACAAGCAAGTGAGAAAAATGAGTGGTTGGCTAGAAAGCAATATGAAGTGCAACAATGGTATCGCTTTTACTTAAACAAAAATGCGGTGTTAGAATTAAAGCCAATAGACTTAACAAAAGGAAAGGTGTAATCAATGATAAACAAATACAAAAACGCAGATAACGAACTTAAAGAATATAAAGCCAGTAAAGTAAGCACTGGCTCAGCGAAAAATGGAAAGCCTTACACGGTTTTTAACATAGCCGATGCAAAACAAGTGGGGGGGGAGTGGAAATATGACAATTACACAATTTTCTCTTGGCAACCAAACTTGCAGATTGAGAACGGCGACAAAGTGACTTTTGACGAAATTACGGCTTTGGAAGTCAAGGAAGAAGAATACAATGGCGAAATGCGATTAAAGAAAACCATTTTTGCCAATGTCAAAGTTATCAAAAAAGAGCCAGAGAACAAAACCATTGATATAATTGACGATTTACAACCACTTGACCCTAATGATGACACTCTTCCATTTTGATTGTTAAAACGACTTATGTGACATTTAATTGTTAAAATGATAACTTATTCACTTTTAAACAATTCGTGTCATACAAGCCTAAATAAAAGCCTTAAAATTGATTTTAGAGATAAAAGGAGTTAAAATTATGAAATTATGGGTTAGAAACCAAACAAAAAACTCGCTATTGCAGATAGATAATATTTGTTTTGCTGAAAATATAGAACATAAGTGGAATATTGTAACCTACTTAGGACAAGATAGAATTGTATTAGGAGTTTATGGAACACAGCAACGAGCATTAGAAGTGCTAGATGAGATACAAAAACTGCTTATAGACAACGATTTTGTAGTAATAAATGATAATCGTTTCTCTTGCGAAGAATTACAAAGAATATATGATATAGTCAATGCCCCATTAATAAAGACTAATGGAGATGCAATCGTGCATAAGAAAAACAATATTGTTTTTGAAATACCTTTGGAGTAATCTATGGGAGAGATAAATTATAAACAAATATTTGCTAGAAAAAAAGCCTATGAGGAACAAATACTAAAAGTTTGCCCTAGTGCAAAACACGAGGCAGGTATCTATATAATGACAAGGGAAGAAAATGGCTTCAAGTTTGGGTACATCGGTCAGTCAGTTGATATACTTTCTCGCCTAGTTTCGCATATGGAAGGCACTCAACAGCACATAGACAAAAGCATCAAAGCACATAAACTTTATAGCAAAGATAACCCTACTGGGTATATGATACATTGCAAGTATTGTGACCAGTCTAAACTTGACGAACTTGAAATGCACTACACAAAGTTGTTTGCCAATAATGGTTATCAGTTACGCAACAAGACATCAGGCAGCCAAGGAAAAGGTAAGTTTGGTATAAATGACAACAAAGAAGGAAAAGGCTATCACGATGGACTTCATAAAGGTTATGACAATGCTCGTAAAGATGTTGCTAAACTATTTGAGAAACACCTAGATTGCGTTTACAAGGGCAATAAAGAGCCTACAAAACACCAAATAAAAGCAATGGCAAAGTTCCAAGAGTTTATAACCATAGAAAAAGAGGATAAAAACGATGAAGATACTAAAACCGAAAATTGATATGATTGTAAAATGCGATTGTGGTTGCGAATTTGAGTTTGACTTAAATGATATAGTTAGAGAAAAAGATACACTAGCCGAGATGTTAGGTGGTTATAAAATATATAGTTATGTCGTATGTCCTATGTGTAAGAAAACACATATCATTGACTTTGGTAAAAGATTAATTCGATAAAGTGCAATAAAACAGTTGCATTAATAAAAAGTTTGTGATATTATAACAATGCGAAAGCAAACAGCCCTTATATTAAATTAGCACTTGATATAAGAGTTACAACTTAATATAGGGGTAAAGAAACCACTACAAGACCGTGTGCTAACTTAGGGTCAAGTAGTGGTTTTTGTTTTCGCTCATATAATATATATTATTACTAAAATATATAATATAATAAATTATCGTAAAATATATATAACTAGGTAGCATATTGTACATTAAAAGAAGAATAGTTTATTTATTATATTATTTGAGTATTAGTTTAGTTGTATTACACATTATAGGT
>JBJEXU010000081.1:0-2818 GCA_051886095.1 Christensenellales bacterium
AAAGGCGAAAGATAATAACTATGCTTTAATATGTATTTTTATATCTTCCGCTTTATCGGGGACATTTGGAACTGCTCAAACCGTTAAAAAAGAAGTAGCGTTTGAAAATATTTATTTGATAGACTCATTAAATGCTACTATGGGAGAACATTTACTTGTTTTAATCGCAAGAAATTTAATTAATGAAGGAATGTCGGCAGAGAAAATTGTAGAGAAACTTGAAAATCTCAAAAGTCGCATAAAATTATATGCTAGTGTGGATTCGTTAAAATATCTTGCACTTGGTGGCAGACTTTCTGGAATGGTTGCAACTATTGGAAATCTTTTAAATTTAAAACCTATTATAACTATTAACGAAAATGGCGAAGTAAAATTAATTTCTAAAAAAATTGGTTTGAATAAAACTATTATGAAAATTTGCGAATTAATTGACAAAAGTAAAATTGATTTAACAGAGCCAATTATTCCATTGTTTGCTCATAGTGATGAAAATGTAAACAAGTTTATTAAAAAATTTAAAAGTGAAGATATAGAAAATAGCATTACTGAACCTGTTGAAATAGGGCACGTTATTGGAACACATATTGGCCCAGGCGGTTTTGGTGTTGTATATGTTGAAAAAGAAGATTAAAACAATTTGTTTTTCTTAGAAAATCAAAATTCAAGGAGATAATATGAAAGAACAAATAAACAATAACACAAAACCATCAAGGAAAAAAACTTTTTGGATTAACTTCGCTATCATAGCCACAGTTATAGTAACAGCAGTAATTTTAGGTGCTATTACAGGTAGATTAATCCTTGATAATATTATATAGAGGTAGTGTACACTATGAGAAAAAAAAGAGCTTTAAAAATTATAAGTCTTTCATTATTGTTTATTGTAGTCTTTATTTTAAGTGCTTTGATATGCGTTAAAATTACCGGCAGTTTACCTGAAAAATTGTTAAAGGTAAAATGGGATGAATCTGTTGGCACGGTATATAATAATCTAAATTATGAAAATGAAGAAAATCATCAATATGATTTATATGTTCCTGTATCACTAAATAAAGATGAAGCACAATACCTAATTTTGTATATTCATGGTGGTAGCTTTAATTCTGGAGCAAAAGAAGATGGTGCCTCTTGGTGTAAGTATTACGCTTCAAAAGGATATATAACAGCAAGTTTAGATTATACACTTCAAAAGAAAGGTGCAAAAGCAGATTTATATACACTTAATGAACAAATTAAAAATTGTGTAACTGCAATAAACAATAAGTGTAACGAACTTGGTTACACAATGGGTGGAATGGCAACTTGTGGAGTTTCGGCTGGTGGAACTCTTGCAATGAATTATGCCTATAAATGTGCAAAAACATCGGCAATACCTGTAAAATTTGTTTTTCAACTTGCAGGACCATCTGATTTTGAACCTACAGATTGGTCATTATTAAAGAGAGTAAACAAGATTGAAACTGATAATGAATTTCTTTATTGGATGACAGGAAAGCAATTTACAGATGAAATGATTGCTTCTAAAGAATATACCCAATATGTTAATGAAATTTCACCTGCAAGATTAGTAAACCAATATTCTGTGCCTTCTTTAATTGGTTATGGATTAAAAGACCACGCTGTTCCGAGCAGTTCTCGTACTTTACTTGTCAATGCTTTGGAAAACTGTGGTGCTACATATAAATATTTTGAATTTCCGAATTCAAATCACGGAATGTATGCAGATTTAGATATATTACAAAATTTCTTAGATGAAAGTGTTGCTTGGTGCAAACTATATTTTAATTAAAAGGAAAATGATATGATTAAAACTATTTTATTTGATTTAGATGGAACATTGCTTCCTATGAATGAAGATGAATTTACCAAAGGTTATTTTGGACTTTTGTGCAAGCGTTTGGCACCACTTGGTTATGACAAAGACACTTTAATAAAAGCAATTTGGGCTGGAACAAAACAAATGGTTAAAAATGATGGAAGCAAAACAAATGAACAAGTGTTTTGGGATTGTTTTGCAGAAATTTACGGGAAAGACAAATTAAAAGATAAAGCAGAGTTTGATAACTTTTATTTGTCAGACTTTAAAAAATCACAAGCTTTTTGTGGAGAAAATAAATACGCAAAAGAAATTGTGGAAATTGCAAGAAATAAGGGATTAAAAACAATTCTTGCCTCTAACCCAGTGTTTCCTAAAGACGGAATGGTTGCAAGACTTGGTTTTGTTGGATTAACAGAAACAGACTTCGATTATATTTCAGGATATGAAATCTCTCATTATTCGAAACCAAATCCAAAATTTTATCAAGAAATTTTAGATAACAATAATTTAAAAGCTGACGAAGTTATTATGTTTGGAAATAGCGAAAGCGAAGACTATGAGCCAGCAACTGCTTGTGGAATTAAATGTTATTTGGTCGGCGATTGCGTTAGTCTAAAGAATGAAAATTCAACTTTGAATATTTTAACATTCGAACAAGTAGTTG
The DNA here is from genome assembly GCA_051886095.1 of Christensenellales bacterium. Taxonomy (GTDB): domain Bacteria; phylum Bacillota; class Clostridia; order Christensenellales; family UBA1242; genus UBA11490. The sequence goes on from JBJEXU010000081.1 coordinate 2,484, forward strand.
AAATGATAAAAAGTATTACAAATAAATTGGTTTAAAAATGATTAAAAATGGAATATTGAATTATTTAAAAAATTTAAAACACTTTTTTACTCCACTTGGGACAATATTTTTAGGAATATTGTTTGGCCTAAGTTTTTTGTTTTCGGGGTTTAACTCACAAGTTAATAAAGCGACTAATGAGATACAAATTATAACGCAAGAAACAAACATTAGCATCAACGACTTAAAAGATTGTGTAATAGAAAGTTTTGCAGATGTGTCTTGGGAAGACCCAATTGAAGGAATAAAATTAATTACGTCAAGCGAATGGCTAAATGGAACTTTAAAAGAAAACA
>JBJEXU010000082.1:0-2813 GCA_051886095.1 Christensenellales bacterium
GTATGGTAATATATATGCCTAATCTTTCCAAAAAGTGACAAAAATTTTAATAAAAAACCATAGTTTATGTGTAATTGGCTAAAGCCAATTCTTGTGATTAACATCACACAAGCCAATTTTTGGCTTACACACTGCTGAAATAGTCGTGTGGCAATTACACAAATATCTGCGTTCGCAAGATTAATGAATATTGATATTCATTTCCTGCTCTCTTGATATTGACAGTTTATATCAAATGCCACCTATCGGTGTCGCTTGTATAAACTTCCTATATTATAATACTAAAATAAAAAACTCACCCATTTTACATAGATGAGTTATATTTAAATAATTCTAGTCAATATTCACAAATTGGTCTAGTTTCTTTAAGATATCTAATCTCCCAAATCCCGTTTCGCTACTTGAAGGAAATACATTGTCTTTGCCAACACCTAAATAATTTGCTATTTTTTGCATCTGAGGTTTTATTTGACTTTTGCCAAACTTATCGCACTTTGTAGCAATTATAATAAAAGGTATTTGATAATAATTTAAGAATTTTAACATTTGTTTATCTTGTGCAGTTGGTTCAATTCTACTATCTACAAGCATACAAACACATTTTAGCAACTCATTTTCCACAAGATAAGGTTCAATCATAGATTGCCAGCCCTCAACCTCGCTTTTGCTTGCTTTTGCATAACCATAACCGGGCAAATCTACAAAATATAGTTCGTCTTTATTAATAGAAAAGTAGTTTATAAGCCTTGTTCTTCCAGGAGTCGAACTAGTTTTACATAATTTACTTTGTTTAGTTAACATATTAATAAGACTGCTTTTACCCACATTACTTCTTCCAACAAAGGCAATCTGCGGTATATTACTTTCTAGAACTTTTTTGCAATCTGTAGCACTTGTTACAAAATTTGCATTCCTAATTTCCATATATCCCTCTATTTATGCAGTTTTTTCTTCTGAACTATTTTTATCAATTTCTTCCTTATTTTTTTTATGCTCAATAACTGGAGTTTTAGTTTTTACAGTATCTTCTTCTACTACAACTTTAGATATAGTTCTATCATCTGGAGTTACAAACATTATATCTAACATAATGTCTTCCATAATTGTTCTAAGTCCTCTTGCCCCAGTCTTCAATTTCATTGCCTTCTTAGCAACAGCCCTTACCGCCTCTGGTCTAATATCTAAATCAACGCCATCAATCTTAAACATAGTTTTATACTGCTTAACAAGAGCATTCTTAGGTTCGGTCATTATTTTAACAAGAGCATCTTCGGTCAATTCGTCAAGACCAACAACTATAGGTAGCCTTCCTACAAATTCAGGTATTAAACCATATTTGATAAGGTCTTGTGGTTGAATACCTTTAATCATTTCACTAGTTGAAAGTTCTCCCTTAGTACTATGTTCGGCACTAAAACCAAGACTAGTTTTATTTTCTCTCTTCTCAATAATTTTATCTAGCCCAACAAAAGCACCACCACAAATAAATAAAATATTTTTAGTATCTATTTGTAATAATTCTTGTTGAGGGTGTTTTCTTCCACCCTGAGGCGGAACACTAGCAATTGTACTTTCAATAATTTTTAATAATGCTTGTTGAACTCCCTCACCGCTAACATCTCTAGTAATGCTTGGATTCTCCGATTTGCGAGTAATCTTATCTATTTCGTCAATATAAATTATTCCTTGCTCGGCTTTCTTAATATCATAATTTGCATTTTGAATTAATTTAAGCAAAATATTCTCTACATCTTCACCAACATAACCCGCTTCAGTTAATGTTGTAGCATCTGCAGTTGCAAAAGGTACTTTAAGAATTTTAGCAAGAATTCTAGCAAGCATAGTCTTACCACTACCAGTAGGGCCTATTAGAAGAACATTACTTTTCTCTAGGTCAAGTGCCTCTTTCTTACCATTGCCATTCTGTTCAACTTCTATATTATAATTAATTCTTTTATAATGATTATATACAGCAACACTAAGCACTCTTTTTGCTTCGTCCTGACCTACAACATACTCATCAAGCATTGCTTTAATTTCTCTAGGTGTAGGCAAATCTATCTTATCCTGAGACTTACCTTTGCGTGTTTTTGCAAGCATATCACTGCATATTGCAACACAATCTTCACAAATAAATGCCGAACCATCGGGACTAGTTATCATATTTTTAGTTTCTAATTGACTTCTTCCACAGAAAGAACATTCCATTAAAATCTTATCATTTTGCTTGTCCATTAAAACTCCTAAATCTTAAAAAATTAGTACTATGCTCTTTAAATTTTTCAATAAATACTATTAAGGAGCATAGTACAAAAAATTAATTTATTAAACTGTTACAGTTTATTTTTCTCTAGTTATCACTTTATCTACTAGCCCATATGCAACAGCCTCGTCAGCCGTCATAAAATAATCCCTATCCACATCTTTCTCAATCTTTTTAATTGGTTGACCGGTGTTTTTTGCTAGCATTTCAATCATTTTTCTCTTAGTTTGCGAAATATGTTTAGCAGTTATTTCAATATCACTTGCCTGACCTTGTGCTCCACCTAAAGGCTGATGTATCATAACCTCACTATTAGGTAAGCAAAATCTTTTACCTTTAGTTCCAGCAGCAAGTAGGAAAGCACCCATTGATGCTGCAAGTCCCACACAAATTGTTGAGACATCACATTTAACATATTTCATTGTGTCATATATCGCCATTCCAGCAGTAACACTGCCACCAGGACTATTAATATAAACACAGATATCTTTATCTGGGTTCTTGGCTTCTAAATAAATAAGTTGCGCAACTATAGTATTAGCCGAAGCAT